>NZ_NOLK01000074.1:0-36678 GCF_002245985.1 Nostoc sp. 'Peltigera membranacea cyanobiont' 232 | reverse complement strand
AAAAGCAGAATGAAGTAATTCTTCAAAAGCAGCACGACCTTCAAAAGCAGAATGAAGCGATCCTTCAAAAGCAGCATGACCTTCAAATCCGTGAGTAATTTACGATCGTTACCCTCTGGGGATTCATCCTATTGGTGGCTCTGTCTACAGCTATCGCTATTTAGCTCACAATCTGGAAGCGGATTTACCAGTTTATGGGTTACAGGCACAGGGTTTGGATGGAGAAGGAGAACCCCTGACCCAAATTGAGGAAATGGCTAAAAGCTATCTTGACTTGTTGCAGACCGTTCAGCCAATCGGTCCTTACCGACTCGGTGGGTGGTCTTTAGGTGGTCTCGTTGCCTTTGAGATTGCCCAACAGTTACATCAGCAAGGGCAAGAAGTATCTCAGCTAGTTATAATAGATATGTTTGCCCCCACCGCTGCTATCAACTCCTCAGAAATTGATGAGGTAAGCTTGATCACCGATTTCGCCAGAAATATAGGCGGTGTTGTCGGTAAAGAGTTTTCAGTATCTGTGGCTGAACTCAAACAACTCAATCCAGAGGAGCAATTGCAGTATATTTTAGCACAGGCTACAAAACTCGGAGTCTTGCCACCAGAAATTGGATCAGAGCAAATGCGCCACCGATTGGAAGTTTTCAAAGCCAACTTCCAAGCGATGGATCGCTATATGCCCCACCCCTATTTAGGTCCAATTACTTTCTTCTGTGCTGATGAGTCAATGAAGCAGAACCAAGACCCAAGTCTTGGCTGGGCTTCTTTTGCAGCCGGAAGTATCATTACGCATAATATTCCTGGCAACCACTACTCCATCATTGAAAGTAAGATTCTCGCTCAAAAGTTGAGACCCTATCTTAACGCTCTTTTATGACTCTGAGGAGATAAAAATAATGCTGTTTTTCCAAACTTCTCTTTCGTAGGCGATCGCTAACAAATACCCCTCTTGGGGACTAAAAGAAGGAAAGTCGTCTCCAAAAAATGGATCAGGGGAACTTCCTGTGAGTGTGAATATCTAGAGGTTTATATCAATCTGGACTTACGCATTGACAGAAAACTGACTATGTGTGTTTAAGCCCACCTTCTGTTTTAGATGTTCGAGGATAAAGTCACGAGCTACGTGAAGAGACAAATTTCTCGCTCTCTTATGGTTGCAACAAAATCAAACGCTGCGACCATAATTCCATAAGCTCCTTAACGATTCCTTGCGCTTTTCCTTCTTCAGTCTCGCCATTTTCGTGGAGGAGGTTCCCCACAGTCTTCTCACTATTCGCCAACGTCAAAACACGAAAGACTTCGGCTGACACTCCTACCTGAAACTTTGTATCGTAGCTATTCCCAATATAGAAGAGATTGTCGAACTTGCTGTCTGTACAAACCTTCTTAACCTGATGCAACGAAATATGGGGAGGAAGTAAAAGTTTAAGAGATAAATAATTTTGCCAAGATACCTCCTTTTTTTTAATCAAATACTCTCCGACAACAAGGTAGTCTAGTCCCGTAGTTAAAAAACAAACCACTGCATCTTCAACAGAATCTACAATTGGTTCAACGTTGTTGTTGAACGACGTGTTAAGCAAAATCGGAACGCCTGTCAACTTTTTAAACCAGTGAATCAAGTCCCAATATTTTTCATTTGTTTTGCGTGATACAGTTTGTACTCTTGCTGTTCCATCAACATGAGTCACTGCTCCCAAAAGATTACGTTTATCTTCTATAACGTTAACCACAAATATCATGAAGGGGAGCTGTTTTTGATTAGGCGGAACCTCAAAAAATTCATCAACATCCTCTTCTAAAACCGACGGGGCAAACGGTCTGTATCCTTCTCGCTTTTTGATCATTTTGTTAATACGACCTTTATTTTCATCAGGTCGAGGATCTGCAAGAATACTTCGGTTCCCTAAAGCCCTAGGTCCAAATTCAGAGCGACCTTGAACCCATCCCACAACATAACCGTTTGCCAGTAACTTTGCCGTCTGCTCCGAAACACTCATCAATTTCTCGAAAGCGATAAAATGTTGCCATTGCATCAATTGGTTCAAAACAGAGGAGGAACCTCCGATATCTGTTCCCCAGTAAACATGCTCAAGCTTAGAAGGCTTCTTAGCCATTGGATTAGCATTATAGTACGCATATAAAGCTGCGCCTAATGCACAGCCTGCATCGTGAGCCGCTGGCTGAACAAATACGTTTTCAAACATCCCAGAGCGCAAGATTTTTCCGTTAAGAGTACAATTATGAGCCACTCCCCCAGCCATACAAAGGTTTTTCTGTTTGGTTTCCTGTCTATAGTATTGAAGAACATGAAAAACTATATTCTCTAAGGTTTCCTGGAGTGATGCGGCGATATCCTTATGAATTTGGGTGAAGGGTTCCCCTTTCCTGCGCGGTACTCCTAAATCAAAGAGTGAAATTATTTTATCTTGGTGAATAACATAATCTCCATTAGGAAGTAATGTATAAAGTGTTTGGAATACATTTCTATATCTTTTTGGATCTCCATAAGGAGCTAGCCCCATCACTTTATATTCATCAAATAAACTGTAACCTAAAAAAGCTATTATTTTATAATAAAATTGACCAAGAGATTTCGAGGTAGGAATGTTGGCTATTTGCTTAAGCATTGTGCCCTTACCCTCAAAAACCATACCAGAACTACCCTCTCCTTCCCCGTCAAAGGTGGTAACAAGACTGCTTTCATAACCAGAAAATGCCAGTGCGCTCATTGCATGTGCATAATGATGAGTAACAAAACACAATCTATGTGGATCTATTTCAGAGTTTAATTCCCTGCAAAAAACGTGCTGAAAAAAGATTGTAGGATCAATTGTTGGTACCGAGGCATTATGTAAAAAAAGGTATTTAAGCATCATCTCGTAGTATTTACTTGAGGCGGAACAGGCAATTATATCTACTTCTTCCAGTTGTATGTCACGACTTTTCAAGCTTAAACGCAATGATTCACTAGGAAACTTGTTCGTATGTTTTATTCGATTGAGCCTTTCTTCCTCGATTGCAAAAATAACTTCTCCATCTTCAACTAAAACAATTGCTGAGTCGTGATCTCGCCCTATCGGGAAGTTATATAGATTCTCGTGAATAACTTCAAGTCCTCCATTATATCCTAGAACTCGCATTTTTACTACCTCCGTATTCTCTATTTAAACTTCTAAACAACTGATATGGATTTTTTCAATTTCATTTACGAACGGCGTAAACATAATTGCTTTAATTGTATGATGAATTGACGCAATTGCTCACCGCAGGACAAATAGCTCTTTCCGCAGCATTATTGGTCGGTTCCGCACCAACAACTAGACTAAAACTCGGCGATCGCACCCGAAAAAATTTAAGTGTCAGTAAACCAAAAAGTTTTCTAGAAACCTTGCTCTCAATGGGACGGATATATGGTTCTCTGTCGCTTATCCCTAGTTTTTCTTTAATTATTAATGCGTTTAATGCCATCCGAAATGACTTTGCTGGTGCGCCCATCTCTGGAGAAAATCCGGCAGAATATTCCGACTCAAATTCTTTCCAGGGTATTAAAGATGCCATAATTACCCAACGATTATCTGATGATAACTTTCCCTTGGAAGTTCAAAGCTTGACGCGGGAATTGGAGTTGATTTTTCTTTTCGGTACATGGTTACTTCGGATACACAGCATTCGGGCTGACCACTGTGATGCAAGGATTTTGGGCTATTCTACCTTCTTATCTTGCACCGGAATATACTTCTTTGGTCTGAGAATCTAGAGACTGTTACCTTTTCTTGCTTTTTCAGCAAACCCTATGTAGAAAGGGTTTGATAAAATGAAGCTTCCTCCTTATCTTGAGATTTGGGGACAAGTTGAAGACCAAAAGCTTGCGCTTTCTTCTGGAGATTTTTGAGGATCAGATCCTGGTATTTTTGCTCATCTATACCAACTCTGTACTTTTGAAAATATGTCGCTGGGTATACTTATGACTGCTTGTTTTTTCTAACTCATGAAAAGATAGGAGAACCGGGAGTTATAATATGGTCTTTGTGGGATTGATAAATTAAATTGGAGAATATAAAAGCTCTAAAAAATTGATTTTCCCAACTTAATTGTAGCGATTCGAGCTTTCAAAACAGACATATTACTTTCATCAATGCTGAAATTAAAAACCATTACTCTCTCCGGATGGGGGTTATACTGACATACATAGTCTTCAACTACTTTTGAAACGCAAACAAGCTCAAATTGTGATAATAGTTGAGGATTTTGCTCAAGACCCTTTAATTCTATTGTTTGAAAACTTATATGCGAAATGCCTGCTTGCACTAGAATACGTTTCATATCCTCGCTATCAGTTTCTGAGCTACTAACAAGTAGTACCTTTGTGTTACGAGGTTTTGACGAAATTTGTGTTAAAAGTTGTATATCTGGCTTGATATTAATGGAAATTACTTCTTGTTCAGGAGCAGTTAATTGAATAACCTCCCATTGATGTTGTGCTGTCGTAATTACTAGGTCAGCAGTTAATATTTCTTGTAATGTGTTTGGCTTACTAGGATTTAGGTCTGACAAACGAAGAAATGATAAAGGAATTTTTATTTCTGATTTAATGGCTTCATATATATCTGCACTCTGATGCGAACATCCGACAAATACTAACTTTAAGGAAATAGAGGAATACCGATTTAACATCACTGCTTGTGCATAGGCAGCAGCACCGAATTCAGATGCAGATAATCCAACTATTGCCGCAGCACTAAAAGCTTGACCTAGTAAATTGTAGAACTGTTTGTTAGTAATAATATTTCGTACAACTTGGGTATTAGCGACGAAAGTTCCTTTACCTCTTTGGGCTATTAGATAGTCGGAAGATATTAAATCGTTATAGACTGCTGCAAGGGTATTGTGATTGACACCTACTTGTTTGGCTAATTGAGTAACAGTTGGTAAAGCATCACCTGGGTGTAACTCTCCCATAGCAATTAATAGTTTAATTTGTTCAGCAATCTGGGCATTAATTGTTATCGGTGCTGAAGAATTGACAACAATAGGAAGGAAATCCGGAACAGGCATTATCATCTATCTCGATAGCCATAAGTTATTGTACATATTTCCGTAAAATTATAATTAGATAAGTTAAACATTATAAAAAAGCATTCAAGAAAATGAGTATCTATAAATTTACAACTATTGGATACTTACAAGAAGTTACTGAACTTTCGAGCAGGTTATTTGCTAATCGTGATTCAGCAATACAAGAAAACATCCAGAGTCTTCCTACATATTTATCTTCTAACCACTGCGGCTGCGAATGTCGCTCAAATATTCGACCATCCTTTAATTGAATAGTGTCATGAATCTCCAAATGCTGCTGCATGTATATCTCCTTAACCTCTTTAAAAAAGCTTTTGGGATATTCAAATTGTTTACAGACGAACTTCAACACCTGCTCATCGTCTCGTGACATGATAAGGTGTTTAGAGAGACTCCACAAATCTAAAAAGTTTCGATTCAGGCTTACCATCGTCCTATTACTATCGACTACGAGAATGCCAGCTGCATTAGGTTGGATTTTACCTTTATTTAAGCAATTCATAAATTTACGTATAAAAAATTACTAAAATTTAGACAATCTCCGCTCATAAATGGTCGTAGATTCTTACTTAATAGAGTTGTATCGCGTGGCAAGACTGCAAACGGTATCTTACCATACTTATGTCCAAAGCATTCTGACCAATTATGTTGGCTGGATAGCTAACTTTAACTGGTATTAAGTATAGGTTGTTACAAAATCAACTACATCCTGACATTGCTGTCAATACCGACAAGATTTACGTAACAACACTTAGCAGCTTTCAATCCCCCTCTATTCGTTACAATTATTTATACTACTTGACTAGCTTTGTTATACCAATATACTATAAATAGCTGGTGTTTACAAATTCACTAAATTAGAATACCAAATTGAGTGTACCTAAAGGGAATTTTACCAATGCAGTGGTTGTTAAGTTTGGCAGAAGAATATCGGAGTCGTCTTGGAGATGGACATTTTTATAAAGAACTGGCTTTATCTTCAAAGCCGGAGGACATTAGAGGCTGGATTCGTCAGTTATATTACCAATCCCGCGACTTTACTTCAGCGCTATCTCTGCGCTACGCCATGTGTCGTGACCAAAATTTCCAAGGTTGTTTTGCTGTTCATGCGATGGAGGAAGTAGATCATTGCGAACAGCTGATTGATTGGATGCACAAACACGGTTTTCTAGAGTCGGACGAGAGTCCAACCAGCGTACCAGCTACGTTAGAAACAATTGCTGTTTCAGCTTATTGTTTTCGCTCTGTTCTACGTGAATCGAGCGTACATCAAGTAATCGCACTAAATTTAATCTCAGAAGGAGTGTCTTATGACTTCTTCTCCAAAGTGAACCCAAAACTTGAAGCGCTCGGTCTGAAAGTGGGACGTTATTGGCAAGTTCATAAAGAAATTGACCGCCAACACTTGGCAATGGGACTGGATTTGATTCCTCAATGCGCTCCCGACTCGCCTCTGGGTAAAAGCTACGCTAGAATTGCTTGGGAAATGGCGACTTTGTACGGTCAGATGCTTGACTCTTGGGGTGGTATTTCAAAACACCACAATCTTGAACCCTATATTTTGCCTGATGAGTCTATTCAAGAGAGTTCAATAAGTCGTGAACTAGCTATGCGTTAGTAAAAATAACAAACATGGATACCAAACAGTTAGACCAAACAAATCAAGAGCAGCCTAATGACAGTGACAGATTCAAGAAACTGCCGTTAAAAGAAAAGCTTTGCAATCACTCTACTTATCAGCTTTCTCTTCTATACTTTTGGAAAAAAGTATAGTTTCCTTGGCTAATCGCTAATTAAGGAAGAGTAAATGAACTTAAACGGCTACTGCATTCATTTGTTTTAGAAATCGCCCTACACTCCGAGGTGAAATATTTGATACGATTCCTCGCTTTATAGCCTCATCAGCTATTCGCTTATTTTCCCTATATTCTACCAGTTCTGTTACTTCCTGATGTCTAGGAATTTCTTTTGCTAGGGCTAAAATTTGACATACTTGCTCTTCGCTAAAAACATTAGGCATTCCCGAACGAGATTTGTCAGTAAAAATCTCTAACACCATTTCCAGAAGTACTTCTTCCCCTACTCCCTCTTTCTCGGCAACCAACAGTTCTGTAGCAGCGTGTATCCATCTCTCTTTCCACACCTTAACCTGCTTCTTATCAATCCCTACGTGCTTGCTAATTTTACAGTTTGTGCTTAGAAAACTTGCCGCCAATACTACTTCTGCTCGCTTCGCCAATTTGACAGAACTGCTAGGCAAGCTTGTGATTTGCTCGAGTATCGCTTTTTGTTTATCAGTTAAAAATACAGTTTCTGCGTTATAAGACATGAAATACTCCTTAACAACCGGCTATCATCAAAATTTCTACCTTTCTAGCTTAGTTTTACCTAAACCGTTAAATGTAGAGAAATTTTTGCCAATAATCAAGATGACTGGTATACTTATTATTATGATTTTACCACAAAAAAGAACAAAGACTCATGTTGCCAGACACGAGTCTTTGTAGAACACAATTACCCGTTAGGAGCGGGCTAACTGCTTAATTGTTTTGAATCACTAACTAATTTGCTAGCTAGACGGTGACTCTCTTAGAAAACCAACTTCGTCAGTCTTATTGACTGATGAAGCTTGTCTCGTTTATCTTGTTCATCCTCATCCCATAATAATATGATCTTAGCTCAACGTGCAAATCGACCTTTAAGTAAACAGCAAATGTCGATTTTTACTAACAAATTTACAAAACTTCACAATAATCAGCGGTTTTTTTTCAAAGACAAGATTACAGAACATTCTGTAAACTTTTGTTTCTGGGTCATAATTCAACACATTCAAAGATACCTGTATAATATTTATCTTTCTTTATTTTTCCAACAGCAACTAAGTATAAGTCGCAGTTAAGCTACACAAAGCGCTCCAATGCTTACAACATTTGCGTGCGGATAGCAATCTTTGCAAAATATATGCGCTTGTCATCGCTTCCCCAAACAAGAACTTACTCAGTGCCTTCATAATAAACTCTAACTTTTATTACATGAGAGTACACCGTGATTTCCTTGTTTAGCAATCAGTGAAATACTTGAATAATTTAAGTTTCGGGGAAGCGCCTATCTTTCCTTTCATTTCATAGCTCCTAAAAAGGCTCTATTTGCCAGCAAGGGTTCAGGAGCGTTGTGTTTGACGTATACCGTTGAAATATGTCTGGGTACAAATATGCGCCATTGCGATGATAGTCGGGTTGTTCATCTGACCCCAGGTGAATTGGTTGTTCACCCAAAGTTAATAGAAATTTACGGTGAAAACGAGGATCGTCCTGCTTTGGAAAAAAGTATTTCTGAAAAAGGAATTCTTGAATCTTTGAAAGTATCTGCACGCACTGGTGTCAATGTAGTCTTGGCAGGTAAGTGTCGCTTGCAGATAGCTCTTAAGTTAGGCATTACAAGAGTGAAAGTGGAATTTGTCGAGTCTGGTTCGACTGAAGAAGATTTGAAACTAGTGCTTGACTTTAATCTCCACCGGGAAGGTGGAAAGACTCATTACCAGAAATTTCACGAGGGAGAGTACTGGGAGAGCGTACTTCGTCCCCAAGCGAAAGAAAGACAAAGGGAAAGCGCTCGCCGTTTGAATCAATCGAATGATTCAAATTTGAATCATTCGATAAATGATAGTAACTATCAATTAGCAAAGGGCAAGCGAGTGATTCAAGAGGTTTCAAACAAGCTAAAGATAAGCGTTGGCAGTTATCACAAGGGCAAGAAAGTATTTGATTTAATTTATCAATTACGAGAACTTAAAAAATTTCAGGCGGCTGTTGCATTGGAAGGAGAGTTTAACCGGAGTATTGATGCAGCTTATAGGTTTCTCTCCGATGATCGTAGGAACAAAGTATTAGATGCGATTGAGAGTAGAGAGGTAAATAGTATTAAGGATGGTTTAGCTTTTGTGGGGACTGGTTTTCGCAACCCTTGGCGTAAGTTTGAAGTTGGTCAAGTTTACCAGTTCAAAAAAGAACCCCGGACTGATTTTTTTAAAGAAGCTCGTGTGATTAAAATCACCGACGAATTTGTCGTCTTTGCTTTTCGCAATAGTAAAACTTACGCTTTGGAGACTTTAGGTATCAAACCAGCAAATATAAATGCCACATTGCAGGATGAGCCATCAGTGCGAGAGCGAGAGCGGGTTTATCAATTACTGGAGAAGTTTTCTCACGTTTATCCACTCCAGATGATGTTCACTGCAATGTTAGATATTACGAATTTTACTTTGGAGGAGGAAAGAATTTTGGCTGATTTTGAGACTGGTAGGTATGAGGAGATGGTTTCTAAGCGCAAGCTTGAATTTGAAATGATGGTTAATAAGGAAAAGACTGGGGATTTGTGTGCTGCATAAGACCAAGGGTGCTGACCTACGAACAACAAATCCCTAGACTAAAAATTCTTAATTAATAGGTTAGCATTTCTTTTTTATTAGCAGCACGAGGAGCGTACTTTTTTCAAGGTGATAACTCGTGTGGATAATTTTGACTTTTGCTCTTACTGACAGGAAAGGGGGTACGGGATGAGTAAATTTATTGCTACCCGCCGCCACAATCCTTGCCCAGTGTGTGGTGATATAAAAGGTAAGTGCCGCCACTTACCGGATAGTCCGGACACCGTATTGTGCATGACTGCGACGGATGCATATTCAGCCCCCCCCGGTTGGCAGTTTCTCAAACTTACTAGCGATGGGTTATGGGGAATAATACGGCGCGACACTGGAGAAATAAATGAAGAATTGAAGCGTGAGTGGGCAGAACGCACAGCTTACCTGCGTATTGAACGGTTGCGTATTGAAAGAACTCGCCATGCGACAAGTCTTACTGAAGGCGATCGCAATACCCAAATTCGAGATATTCTTGGGCAACTACGGTTATCTTCCCGTCACCGAGAGGACTTGCAGCACCGGGGATTAAATGATGAGTTAATAGAGAAAGGGAAGTTTAAATCAGTTGAGCAATGGCAAAAACTCGATCTTGAGGTTTCTTATCGATTGGCGGGAGTTGCCCTTGGGGGGCGAAGTCTTATTACTCCCCAAACTGGTTATCTTTGCCCGGTGTGGAATCCTGAAGCACAAATTGTTGGTTGGCAGTTGCGAGTTGATGACAATTCACTTGAAGATGTTCCCAAATACCTATGGGCAACTTCGCGCACTCGTAAACGCCCTCAGGGTGCGACTGTCCATTTTCAAAATGGTGAATTGCCCCTTACTTTTTGTACCCCCGCTAACGATGTGCATCCCCTGGCTCAATATATTGGAATTGCCGAAGGTATTCTCAAACCCTGGATAATTTCCCAATTGCGATCGCAAATTGTAATTGGTGCAGCGGGGGGTCAGTTTGCTTCTTCCCCAGAGACATTCAAGCGCTACTTAGAAGCTGCTTCTACTCAGTTGGGCAGTTGTAAAAATGTCCTTCTGTGGGCAGATGCGGGTGCGATCGCAAATAAAAATGTGATGCGTCAGTACCGCCGCACTTATGAGTTAGCTACTCGTTGGGGTTATACTTTACGGGTGGCATGGTGGGGACAGCTTGATAAATCATGTGCTGACCCAGATGAATATAGAGGTGAATACGAGATACTCACCTGGGCGCAGTTTGAATCTTTATCGCGCAATCCCAGCAGGTTCTGGGATGATGTCAAATACCAATTAAGAAAAGTTAAAAAATTATTCCGACGGGGGAGTGGGTTTAATCGTAGAGTACAACGGTTGCGCGAACGTTCTACGCCCACCGCTACAATTATCTTCACTCCGGATCAACTTCCGACCCCTGCTGAATATATAAAACTTGGCTGTCCTCGTATCATATATATGGGTGACGAACGGGTGACTATCTGGAAGGAAGCTGTTGCCAAAGGGTGGTGTCATATATTCGACAAATCCGTCCCTGGTGTAGGCAAGTCTCACACCGCCGGGAGCATGAGAGCGCATGAGTTTGATGTTCGACAATTATTTTACAACGCCGCTGACCATCGCAACCCCACCACACTGACAGTAGAAAAGCACTTTGTCGATTTACCCCCACGCCATAATGGGTTAGTAATAGACAAAAACCGAACCACCCCGATGGGTCGAGCTTTCACCGTCCACCCAACTGGAAACGAGCCTGAAGGTACGAATAAAGTCGTGGGTAACTGCCACCGCACCCCCACCTTCCGCGCTTTAAGTAATAAAAATATTAACAATATTGAAGGAACAGAAAACCCAATTTGTGCTGGCTGCCACCTGCGATTTGCTTGTCAGACTTCAACAGGTCCGGGGTTCGGCTACCGCAATAAGCGGATGGAGGTACTAAAACACAGCGAAATCCGGGCACATCCCCAAAGTTTACCGTTGGTGGATGATTATGAATACGGCGATGTGGGGATGTACTGGGACGAGGCATCTGGGTTATTTACTACGAAAAAGAAAATCGAAGTAACTATAAGCGATTTTAATCAAACCGTAGGAGAGTTGGCAATTCGCAACCCAGAATTATTTGTCAAGTTGCACCCAATATTTGAGAAGTTGCGGTGGCTGTGGGAAAAACTAAAAGTGGTAGAGGATAAAGGGCAAGGGGAATTCGTAAATATTGCATTTTCTCATGGTGTTCCCGAATCAGATCGCTACGGTTATAACGACACGGCGATACGTCAATTGCTCTTAGAAGTACCCGAAGATATTGCCGATACAATCGAGGAGTTGGATCGTTGCCTCAAACCCGATTTATCTTTCTTGGCTGATAGTACTGACGGAATTGATACCACATCAATGAGTAAGAAAGAGCGTGACAAATTACGTACAGCAAACCAACTACTGCGTCAAGAAAGCTATAGAGAAGCCAAACGTACCCTTGATTCTATCTCCCTCAACTGGTTAGTACCCATGCTTGAAGTGTGGGCGTTCTTCCAACCGGGTGCATTACATTTCGATAAAGGAATATTATCGATATACGTAGGTGACAACCGCCATCAAGAAGTAGCCCGTGCTGCTAAATTTAATATTTATTTAGATGGCACGATGGATGTTCACTATCTTGCCCTTAAGCTAGGTGTTGTCGTTGAGAATATCCTCCAAATCGAGCAAGTTGTCCCTAGTTATGAGAACTTGACCGTCATTCAGGTTACAGGGATGGGGGTACTTGGGCGCGATCGCCGAGAAAGTATGATAGCGCGGGTGATGGCATGTCGCGAGGGTATTATTAATAAGTACGAGGGGTTGAGTGTCGCTATTATTGAAAGAAAAGCCTTCGCTCTGGATGAGGATGGCTACCACTTTAGAGATAGTCGGGGGGTAAACCGCTTCAAAGATGTCAACGTATTGGTATCGATGGGTATACCGTACCCGAATATTGGGGAACTGGCTGCCGAGTATCAAATATTGATGGGGGTTAGCCCCGACTTGGAGGGAGACCAGAAAGAGGAGCGAATCCGGCTCATGGCAGCACGGTTTGGCAAGCAAGGTAGTAACGACTATGCTCTTGTGCAGCAGGAGAGTGACCTTGATTACCAGGAATTTATCGATTCTTTTGTCCGTGCCGAGATATTACAAGAAGCTGGTCGCTTGCGATCGCACTTGCGCCCGGAGGAGGAATTAATTTATTATTTCGTCGGGGATTTTGATTTGGAGTTTTTCCAAGTGGAACTTCCAGGATGTAAATTTGAAACCAAGCAGGCAATTGAAATCGATTTCAGGGCTGCCGATTATGGCGAGCAAACTAAAATAGCGATCGTTAAAGCTTGCGCTGATTTAATCGCACATCAGGTAAAACCAACCCAGGAGAAAATTGAGGATGAATTAAAAGAAAAATATCCTGACCATGCGGTTACCCAAGAGCGGATAAGTCAGATTGCCAATAAAAGTTTGGGGGGTTGGAAGGGATTGCCTCAGACGATAGCAGCAATAATTAAATCGTTAGGGGAGAAAGGAGAATTACCACTAATCGAGGAGCATGAGCCTTTTTATGCCAAAGTTTATCTGCCCTTATTGAGTCAGGAATCCCCAATCAAGGCAGTTGTGGGTTTAGTGGAGTTTGCTTTATTAATGGGAACTCGCTTTGGGACTATTCTCCAACACGTATTAATTGATGTGCGATCGCAATTGTTGAGATATGCTTTTTGTGTGATGAAGATAATTGGGGTTGGTATGGAATGGTTAATTGAGGAGTTATCTTCCTTGCTGGATACCTGTTAAAGTTGTTGAATTAATAGGTATGCTTAACCAGTTGATTATATACTTACTGGAAACTGTTGGTATGGCAGTATTTCAAAACAAAAGGATTAATATTAATCAAGTAATACGCCATTTATTTTTATTAAAAATATATAGTACCCTTGAGTGCAAAAAATCTCGAATGCACTTTACTGATATGACTGATGCCGAAATTGTTCCTATTTGATATGAGGTGAGGCTTAGGCAGTTACAAGTAATAAAATATCCAGCCATGTATAGCCATTGGTTGGTTGGGTATCGCAGAAGACGCGGTTATACCTGTTGATATTTTATTTTTTGGATCTCCCTTACGTCGATGTGGATGCATAAATTGTTGAGTGGTATTTAAATTACAACCCAAACTTGTCTCAAAAATAGAGATATACTTTTTTGATTTTTGCTTTATAGACAATTTTATTTAGCAAATATAAATTTTGTATTTTTAATTGGTTTATTAAATATTTAAAGGTATTTCACAGCCAAAAATTATTAACTTTGTATATAAGTTTTAAATACAAAATTAATAGTTTTTTACATCGAAAAACTTTGATTGAATTTACATTTAATAGTTAAGTTGCAAATTAAATAGAATACTAGTTTGTTTCTATACTTAAGTAGAATCGCGATACTAAGGTTAATTTCTGACAAATTATCTTGGTTTATGGCTGATGACCAATATTTATATTCTGATTTTATCTAAATTGCGCTCAAGCAATATTAAGTAATAGATATCTTATGTTGACCTTTATTTAACATTTATAAGCAATTCGCATAATTTACTGCCGACATAAAAATTATATTTAGGCATTATTTTACAAAAGAACAAAAAAATCATTTCTCTTAATTCTAGTTTTGGAAAGAAGTATTTTTTTGCAGATTGTGTATAGATATGACTACTGTAAAATTATAATATCTTGCCTTAGTGCTAAGATTTACTGGCTTTAATTAATTGCCAAGTTTCATAAAGGTTTATCTTTTAAATTTTCTTAAATATGGCTCGTACTAATACTAAAAAGGATAATTTTATGTCTGATAATAATCAGGAAGAAGGGAATCAACAAGTTCAAGTTGAAGATAAGCCTAAAAGACTTGTCATTGTTACTGGTGATAAAGGTGGAGTTGGTAAGAGTACCTTTGCACGGGCTTTGCTACAGCTTTATATTGACAAGAATCTTTGGTGTCTAGGATATGATGCTGATATGCGTAACAACCAACTTCGCCGTCACTACGAAAAATATACTGGTCTAATCCGTTGTATTAATGTTTTTGATAAGGGTAAGGCAGACCAATTATTGATTGATTTGGAAGAAGACTATTTTCCCCTTGTTTTAGTTGATATGCCAGCGCAATCCGGAGGTGTTTTTGAGTTATTTGTAAAAGAACTATCCTTTTTTGATATGTTAGCAAAAGAACTTGGCTACAAAGTTACGATGCTATCCGTCATCAATCGACTTCGCGATTCTGTAAATATTTTAGAGGCTTTGCATGAATACTGCGGAGATAAAGTTAACTATGTAGTTGTTAAAAATTTGTTTTTCGGAGATGAGGATAAATTTGGTCGTTATGACTTATCCCCTATTCGTCAAACATTAAAAGCTAAAGGGTTAGTAGAAGTATTAATGCCTGATTTAATGGATTATTGCTACGATTTTATTGATGATAATGATTTAACATTTGGGCAAGCTTTGTTTAAAGAATATGGTTCCTCTATTTCAGTTCGTGCAAGAGTTGGCGCATGGTTGAAAGATTTTGAGGAAAAAGTGCAAGTTGCCCATGATTTTTTAGGTTTTAATTGTGAAATATTACCGGATGGAAAATCTCATTCTTCAAATATTGTTACTAAGAAAACTTCTGTATAGCAGCAATCTTAAAGTGCAGCATAATTATGTTTAAAAAAAGATTTGTTATTACGATTGGTGATTCTCGTGTTGGCAAGTCTACAGTTTCTAGGTTGTTGTTGGATCTGTATAGGACTCATGATTTAAACATTCGTGCTTTCTACCACGGTCAGCGTCCTGATGGCTTATCTAATAAATTATCATCATATAATAGATTGGGATTTAATGTTAGACACTTAGGACTTAATCGAGGTGACTCTGATATCTTGTTAAATGAATTAGAGATGTTTTCAGAAATAGATTTGGTACTTACTGATATGCCAGGTCAAAATCTCTTAGATTTTTTTAGATTTGATAAGGAGATATCTTTTTTAGAAAATTTAAATTCTTTAGGCTATCGTGCCACTTTTATTCATCCTATCTCCAACCGTAGAGATTGTGTCAACTATTTGCAGTCTCTTTATCAATTTGTTGACAATCAAGCTGATTATTTAGTGATAAAAAATTTTTATTTTGGCGATAGCTTTAAATATTATAACGGCACTCAAATTCAAGAAAATGTTAATAAACTAAATGGTATAGAGATGATATTACCCAAACTCGAAGATTATGTATATCAAGATTTAGAGGATACTAATTTACCTTATAGTATAGCGATTACTACAGAGTCAGATATGCAATTATTATATCGTTCGGTGGTATTTAATTGGATAGAAAGTTTTCATCAAATTATCATTAACCACGATATTGCTCCGGTGTATTTAGGTTTAAAAATGAACCGTACTGAACTAACTCACCAACAAAGTTATTTTTAAAGCCTATATTATTTTAAACTTATTTAATTAAAAATATGGATTATACCAAAAATATTGATAAAGAAAATGATTTTAGTAAAGAGGAATTAGAGAAGGAGAAAGAATATTTAGAAGAGTTGATAGTTAAGTCAGGTATGAAGCCGTCTGACCCTTTGTTTAAGTTGTGGGCGCAGATTGGCTCTACTCAATATGCGATTATGCAGCTACCTGGCAAGCTTGATGCTGTGATAGCTGGTTGGACCATTAGGGTTGATAATAAATTAAATAATGCTGCTGAAGTGGCAATAATTCAACAGCAGGCTGCAATCGCTAAAGCAGCTGAAGAGTTAGTAAGAACTACTAAGAAGGCTTCTCCTGAGAAAGTTGCTGCTGGTTTGGGCGTGTTTGACGTTAGTAATTTGAAGTTAGCCCAGATCGGTCTTGCTTTGGGCTGCGTGCTGGCATTGGGTGCGGTTATAGGCGCTTTTACTTTTAATATGGCTATAGCAACAGTATCTGCTACTAAATCCTTTACTGCGGCAAATCTTAAGCCTGAAGACGCTAGGCTTTTAGAGTGGGCTAAATCTAAACAAGGGCGTGATGCTCGCTCACTTTATAATAAGAATGCTGGTATCATCCAAACTTGTCGCCAGACCAAAAATCCGGGAGGCTGCATAATTGATGCTAAGACTGAGAAATAGACAATTACGCAGCTAAAAATTCGCGCTTATTGTAATCGGGAGTAAATTCTTTTGTCTGTTTGTATATTTCCTCGGTTAGGTCTTCTGAACAGAGTATTCCCAGTCTTAAAGCTTCGCATACAGCTTTTCCTCTGGTGGGTCTATGCTTCTTATCTTCCCCTGGTTTATCAAGCTTGCCGATTATTCGGTGAGCGTGCGAACGTACAGTACTAATTTCCAGGCAAAGTTTGTTAGCCATTTCTTCGTAGGTCAGTCCTTTGGCGAGCAATTTTAGTACTTCGTATTCTCGTTTTGTTACTGTGCTTCCGGGAGTATTTTTGGCGTTAATCTCCCACATAGCTTGCGCCACGATTGTGTGTATTTTGCTGTCAATCCAAGATTCGCCTTTGAAGGTAGTTATGACAGCTTCGATAATTTTACTTTCGGCATTGTTTTTACTGTAAAAAGAAGTTGCTCCCTTCTTAAATACCTCTTTGACTAATTTTTTATCACAACTTCCTGTTGTAATAATAGTTTTGATTTTGTTTGAGTAAACTTGGACGATCTCCTCAACTACCTGTATTCCGCTGATGTCAGGTAGACCTATATCTACAATTACTACATCAGGGTCTGTATTTTTGATAACACTTAGAGCCTCTTTGCCGTACCCTGTTTCTCCGCAGACTTCGATTTTGTTACTGCTTTCTAGAACTGCTTTCAGCCCAAGCCTGAATATATTCTGGTCTTCTACTATGACAGTTTTTATAAGTTTCATATTCTCAAATTTTTTATTATATCGTGATATTTACTTATAACATTCCTATAAATTTTCGGCTGTAACTTAATTGTATTTATACATAACTATCTTTTAGCTTAATTATTTTTTCATATTTACATAAAATTTAATAAACAGGGTAATTTTAAACTTTCGATGAAGTTTAATTAATTATTTGATTTAGTATTATTCCTGTGGTTAGTGTTGCTGGTATGGTGCTTTGATAATTACAGTAGTGTTTGTATGTAACTTGCGTGTCGGGCAAAATATTGGTAATTGGCAGAAGGCGCAATCAGGTTGTTGCTAGTGTTCTTGATAGCTTGCAGCAGTCAAATTACTCGGTGGTTACTAAGTCTGCAATACCTGATAATAAGGAAGGTATTGACTTGATACTGGACGTTACTTTAAAGCCAATTAGTGTCCGTTCTGAAGGTTTACCAGCCATAAAACTGGTGCAGTCAGCGGATGATTTATGTATTCCCGACTTTGATGATTTCGTGGTATATCCTTTTTCCTCGTTTGAGTTATTGAAGCGCGTGGATTTATGTTTGCTCCGGCAAAGCGATCGCTTTTGTAGACTTCCTCAATATTTGGAGATGGTATCCCACGATGTTTATCATCCCTTAAGGACAGTTAACTTTGTTTTAGGTTTGACTAGGGCTGGTAACTATGGTAATAGCCTGGAACAACTTGATTCTGTGCTAGAGACATGCTGTTCTACAATTACCGTTACTTTGGGTGTGCTTGCTGATTTGAAGAGCCAGTTGAGCCAAGAGCCAGTGGGAAACATCGAATATATCAATATTGCTAGCCTTCTGCATTCTATACACGCTCAGTTTTTAAACAGTGCGATCGCGCAGAATATAAATTTTTCAATTCTAGTTGAACCATTAGCTGCTGATGCGTGCTTGTACGCGAATTACAACCACCTTTGGCGGATGGTTTGTAACTTGATTGTTAATGCTTTTAGGTATAGTCCTGGTGGTGGCTCTGTTGCCATTAAGCTTGATACTCAGGGAGGTCGTTTCCTCCGCTTGGCGGTTCAAGATACTGGCGTAGGTATTACAAGAGTGCAATTGGAGCAGTTGAATATTGATTTAGGTATAAGTCAGTGCATAGGAATTAGTGGTAGTGCATTTTCTGAGCCAAACTATTTATTTGAGGAATGTTGTGCTAACGGGGGAGATTCTATGAATGCCCAACAAAGTTCTACATTACAAGAAGAATTACATCCAACGCGAATTTCTGTACTTAACAGCAGACGCTGTAAGCAAGAGCGGGAGATACGCGAATTGGGCAGTTTGGCTGGTGACGGGACATTTACTCTTGATGCTACTGGCTCTCATGTAGCTTGTGCTGGCTTGGGCTTGCGTACAGTTAAGTATGTTGCAGATTGTTACCAGGCTAGTGTTAGCGTGTTTTCTCAAGTAGGTGAAGGTTCAACATTTGTCATAATCTTTAATTTAGAAGCAAATTTTCAATGTTATTCTCAGGATAAATACTTACTTGAGAATAATACTGTCTCTTAAAATGGAAAACCCTCAAAAAAAAATACGTGGTTGGATCGGATTATCGATAGTATCGTGAATTTATCCAATCGATTTGATATCGGCTGGCTATTTTTTTGTGGCTTTAGTCTTCAATCATTAATTTTTATCTACAATGTCTTTAATAATCAGCTAAGTAACGCTGATTATTTGCGAGTTGCTTATTGTATTGGTATGGCTGGAATTACTTTCCCTAAAAACAAGATACCGAATAAGTATATATTCATCGCTTGTGGATTTTTTGTCGGTATCTTGATAGGAATACTTTGATTAATTACTCAATCTCATTATCGTTCGATTTGGAATTAATCGGTTGTTGAGCTTGTTGGTGACTGTAGCGGTTTTGTTCTTCATTAAATAGTAATGTAAACCGCTCAAATTCTTCTTGGCTAATGTTGTTTACTACGATAATATAGCTAGGTTCATCATTATTTTTGGAAGCTACCAGCGCTTTTCTATTTTCTGAATCTAAATTTCTGTCCAGCGAGAGTATATTTGAATCTTCTTCGAGTTTGATGCTAGCTGTGTATTTTTCACCTTGGTAAACAACTGAGCCATTTTCTTGCTCACCTTTATTGCTTAATACCTCTAATAACTTAGGAATTATTACCTGCTGCACATCTGAAGTTTTTGCAATTGCTACATTTTTATTTTCGACGGATACTTCATTTTTACTATTTTTATCATCATCTTTTTTATCAGCGCTGGATGTGAAATTTTCTACGTCAGTAATTGTACTTTGAATTTTATCTTGCTTGTTAATTTCAAAACTTGGAAAATTGATTGGTTCTACACCTTCAATGCTGACTTGGGAGAGTGCCACTTTTTCTTCGTGCATTGTACTTGCCCTTTCAAAAAGTGCTTCTTTAGCTTTCTCTTTGTCTGATGATGTAACTACTGCAATTTCTTGCGCTTTTTTAGCAATACTTTCATCAGTTATACCTAACCTAGTCATATCTTCTTGAAGATTGGCATAACGCATTGCTTCTGTCATATTCCTCATATTATTTACCTTTCTACAAGTTCTCTTCTAATATTTTGAAGATTATGTTCAATTCGGAAGTTCATAAATCTAAAGTCATTTACAACTTCTTGATTTAGCTTATTAACTTTGGTTTTACCTTCTCTCAAGTATAGTAATACATTGTTATCCTTGTCTTTAATTACATAAGTTTCCTCTTGGACTTTTGTTGCTATTTGATAATTTTTATAGTTTTCAGTTTTAATACTCATTATACCGTTTATATCTTCTTTACCCAAGACTTTAACAACACTTTGGGCAAGTTTTGTTATTTCATTAATTTGTTGTAATTCTTTAACATCTCGTGACATTGCTTTGAAAGCATTTTCCAAACTGTAACTGCTGTCATTTATATACTGTGCAGCTACTTCTTGAATTCGGTTTAGATATTTCTCTGATCTCCCCAATTTTTGGGCTGCTTCATACCAATTTTGGAGATTTTGAACTGTACTTTGTTTGATGTTATCGAGAGTTTTGTCTAATGAATTTGTTTGGCTATTAGTTTGTGTTTGTGATAGAGCTTGCTGAATGTCCGTACTTATAGTTCGTGGATTTTTAGGAAAAGTGGTTGGCGAGAACCTTGTTTGTGGTTCCGGTAATGGTTCTTGACTGGGCGTAGGCTGTATGATAGATGCTGTTTGATTCTCCGTTGCCCGTGAATTAGAATTTTCTAGCGCTTTGGTGTATCCTTGGGTGAGTGCGCGGATGTAGGGTGATTGTAATCCTTTTCCTTCCCAGAAATTTTTCTCTTTGTTTGACACCAGATAGCTGCACTGTTTCAGCCATTCGGCTCCTCCTCTTTCAGTTACAGCTTCCATGAGTTTTGCGTGTTGCTCAAACCTTGCTTGGAGGATTTCAGCCATTAACTGTACCCTTGGCTCTTTGAGGGGTACTGTTTCCTTGTATGCGTAAAAAGCTTGTTCGACTGACAGAAAGGGCTGTCCTGCTGGCTTGGATTTGGTGTAAGTTTCAGGACCGTATATTCCAGCGGGCATTTCCTGGTTATCACGGAAAGAGACTGGGTAATCATTGACAATAGCTCCAATCTCTTTGGATTTGACGGTTGTACTGGTAAGTACAGCACCTAGTGGATCTGGACTGCGGGAATTGAGGTTGATGCCAGGGGCAAATTGAGGCACTTGTGTGAGTAAATTTTCTGTGCTCCTGGTTTTGCCCGTATCAGTCTGTTCTAATTTAGTATTAATTAGGGAAGTCTGGTTTTTGGTGCTTTTAGAAGTTTTCTGTTGTGTGACAGCATCGTTTGGTATCTCACTTGTTGTGGTTGTGTTTTCTGGGGAAGTGCTAGCTTCGTTTGTGTCTTTAATATTCTCAGTGAAACCTAGTTTTGCGTATCCTTCTCTACGAGAGGCTGCGCCAATATTACTTAGTTTTATTTGGTAGCCCCGTTCTGTCAGATAATTTTGGACTAACTGGTCAGTGCCTTTGGCATTACCTACTACAAACGAGCTTTTAGCTTCGATTGCAGCATTAAGTAGAGGAACGTATTCTTTTTCAAATGTGTGTTTTATCTGCTCGTTTGTTACTCCACGCCAGGGACCAGAACCTGAAACCATAATTACGTCACTGGCAGAATAATTGCCCGTATTTGCGCGATCGCCCCAAACTTGTTCATAATTTCGTGTACTAGAAGGTGTTTCCGGAGGTGCGGCTGACTTACCAATAAACTGTGTCGCTATTTCAGCCATAGCAATGTCTTTCTTCATGTGTTCGGCTACGGCTGGATTTATGGGTTGTAGGTTGGCAAGCAGGTTGTTTTTAGCTGGTGTTTCAGAGGACTGTCCTTCTGCTGCCTCTGGGTTGTTATTGACTGAAACTTGATAATCGTTTTGCAGTTTGCCTTCTTCTTTGGCAAGTGCAGTGGCTAGGCTGAGTGCTGCTCCTAATCCGTCTTTGGAGTCAGGGCTGATATTAACAGATATGGGAGTTTGCTTTTGGACGGGTGGAAACGGAACAATCTTGCCGTTGGCGTAATCCCCAAGGGGTTCCATGAACAAGCCGTATAGTTTACTTTTACTTGCCTGGGTTTGTGTCGGTTCGCAGACTAAGTGAAAATTGTCGCGGACTATGTGAAAAATTGTCGCAGACTAATTGAAAATGAGCGTGGATCAATTAGGCTGGAGAAATTATCACTAGATTGGGGGCAAGAAAGCCTTTGGCAAACGGGGTGAGAAGAATCACCAATAGTGGATCAAAGAAAATTATTGGTAAATTCCCCAGTTTGAAGATGGACACCATCATTTGGTGGGAGTCCCAAATTGAGCGAGATTACATTTATCTGCTAGAGATTGATCCAACAGTCCAGTCATACAGGGGACAGCCATTCAAAATAACTTACATCTCAAAAGGTGTAACTAAAAACTATACCCCCGATTTCTGGGTACAAAGAATAGGGCAACAACAGGTGATAGAAGTCAAACCTGCATCCCAGGTTAATGACCAAAAAAATCTTGATAAATGGAGACATATCAGCCATTTATGTGAAGAGCGGAGCATGAAATTTATGGTAGTGACTGATACAATGATTCGGCAGCAACCTAAACTGGACAATATTAAGCTGTTATACAAGTATGCCCGTAGTCCATTGACACTACAACAATACTTAGACTGTCAATGTTATTTCACTTCCAGAGAACCAACGCCTTTCAAACAGGTGTGTCATGATCTAGAGCGAAAAGGAATATATCCCAATCTATTATTCAAACTACTGTATTTTGGCTGGCTGTCAACAGATTTAATGGAATCTATAGGTGCAGCAAGTCTAATTCAACTATCTCAATTTAAAGGTGATGTTCAAGCATTACTTTTGGATGTATGAATAGATACCAAATCCGACCTGGACTTCATTTTTGGCTAAAAGGGCGCGAATATGTAATCAAACAGCAGTTAGCCAATGGTGAATTACAGATATGTGAAGTCGTTACCGAAGTCTTGTCTAGAATTACATATACAGCTTTAGTTCAGTTTCTTTTTAGGGAAGAATTAGAACTTCAATCAACAGAATTTTTTGGTGTTGTTAAACGAAAAGGAAATGAGACTCAAGCTGATTTTACTCAACTTCCTGAAGAAATTCGCTTTGAAGCTAAAAGAAAATACAGCTATGTAAGCTTTGTTTTAGAGCAAGATATACCTCAAAGGACTCCAGCTAGTCTGCAACCGATTATTGAACAAGTATCAGAACAAATTAATGACCTTAGTCCGCCAAATTGGTTAACACTTTACCGTTGGCTAAAAGCTTATGAAAGCTCAGGTCAGGATATTCGTTCATTAGTTCCTAAGCATAAATACAAAGGAGATTACCGACCCAAACTAGAGAAAGAAGTAATTCAAATTATTGATAGTTGCATTCAAGAAATCTATTTAAATCCTTCTCGACCAGATATGGCAGATGTACATGATGAAATTCTGCGCCAAATTAGGCAGGAAAATCTTACTCGTGCAAGCATTGGTCAAAAAGCTTTAGAAATTCCACATCGTTCAACTATTTACAGATTTGCATCTAAATTAGATCCATGTGTAGTCGCTAAAAAACGTTTAGGCAACCGTATAGCCTCTCAAATGTATGACCCAGTAATGAAGGGGCCACGCCCCAATCGTCCTTTAGAAAGGATAGAAATTGACCACACTAAACTGCCATTGTTTGTAGTAGACGCAGAACATCGAATGCCTATTGGCACCCCTTGGTTAACTTCTGCTGTAGATAAATATTCAGGAGTCATACTAGGGTATTACGCCAGTTTTGAACCTCCGAGCTATTTATCGGTAATGCAATGTTTGCTACACGTTATCCGTCCCAAAAATTATCTAATCGAAAATTTCCCAAGCGTAGTAAATACTTGGGACACTTATGGACTGCCAGAAGTGATTGTGGTTGATAATGGAAAAGAATTTTATAGTACACATTTTGAAGATGCTTGCTTATCTTTGGGAATAGCTATTCAATATTCACCACCCAGAATGCCCTGGTACAAAAGTTCAATAGAACGATATTTTGGTGCGGTAAATAGTCAACTTTTGAGTGACCTACCAGGGAAAAGCTTCTCAAACTTTATGAAGAAGTATGATTACAACCCTCTGAAAAATGCAGTGATTTCTTTTGAAGCACTGCAAGAAATTCTACATATCTTCATTATCGATATTTATAACCAAAGTTCTCATCCAGAATTAAAATCGCCTCGGACATCTGTGTGGTCAAAAGCTATCCAAGAGTTTCCTCCAGCTTTACCAGGCTCTTATCAACAACTAAAAGTATTAGTGGGAAATATAACCACACGCAAAGTCACTAGAAGGGGGGTAGAGTTTGAAGGACTTATCTACAATAGTTTTGAATTATCTCGCTTCCGTTCATCAGCTTTAGCATTAGAAAAAGCAATTGTTAAATATGACCCTACAGATTTATCTCAAATCTATGTTTTTGATCCAACAATTCATCAATTTTTATCTGTTCCTGCTCTCAGCCAAGAATATACTAAAGGGTTAAGTATTTGGCAACACCAAGTAATTAAAAAACTGGCACGTCAAGAAGCTGAAAAAGTCGATATTATAGCATTAGCTTTAGCCAAAGAGCAGATTCAAAAAATTGTTGAGCAGGAATGGATGTCATCAAAGAAAGGCAAAACCCGTACTGCTATGGCGAGATGGAAAGGTATTGGTCGTTCAGGGCTGAATACAGGAGACTTTGAGTTTTATAAAGATGAGCAGCCTTTGAATAATGATATGGCTATAAATTCAATTGATCCTTCTTCTGTTACTATACCAAAGAGTGAAATTTCAGTAATGTCAGGCATATCAGAGCTTGGTAGTGCATTCAATAATGAATTTTCATCATCTTCAATTGAGGAAAAAATAGAAGTTGAAAAATTTAATAATGTTCAAAGCACATCTTGTAAAGACAGTGGAGAGAATTCAATAAAACCGAATAGGAGAAAAAGCTCACTCAATCAAAAACTTAATGTCGAAGTTAGTGATAACATTTCTGAAAATTTAGAAGAAACTGCTTCATGGAAGCCAGACTTATCTGGTTGGGATGTGAGCATTGGATTACCTTCATAAAAATTATTAGTATGCCCAAAATGCCAAAATCTTTGTCAAACATGACTTTATCAGAAAAGCTATCCATAGCTAATAATATTTATGTTGCCTATCCTCGATTTAAAGAAATCTTATCTGCAATAGAGGATTGCCATAATTTTTCTAATCTCAAAGATGAACCTGAATGCTTATTCTTAAAGGGGGAAACTGGAGCAGGTAAAACTACTATTTTTAAAAGCTATGCTCAAAAATATCCCAGAATTGAAACAGATTCAGGTACTATTGTAAAATTATTGTCTGTGACCATTCCATCTCCAGCAACCGTCAAAAGTGTTGTGAGTAAGCTGTTATGGGAATTGGGAGATCCTGCTTATGAAAAAGGCACCATCAGCAATCAAACAATCCGACTAATTGGATTGATGAAAGATTGTGGAGTTTCTTTAGTTTTTTTAGACGAATTTCAACACTTTATTGATAGGGATTCAGCCAAGGTTCTCAGAACAGTATCAGATTGGCTGAAAAATTTAATACTCGACACAAAGGTACCGATGGTACTTATTGGATTACCCGAAGCTGAAGCAGTTTTTAAATTTAATCCTCAATTAAGCCGAAGATTTGCTAATAGACATAATCTTAGCCCTTTTTCTTGGACAGAGGATTGCGGAAAAGAATTTCGGACTTTTTTACACGCAATAGAATCGCAGCTTCCCCTTGAATTAGAATCAAATTTAGCTAGTGAGGAGATGGCTTTTCGTTTTTACTATGCTTCTGATGGAATTATAGCTTACGTAATGAAGCTAGTTCGTTATGGAACTTACTTGACATTAACAGAAGGTTTAAACAAACTTGATTACCCGGTTCTGGCTAGGGCGTTTGAAAAATATGTAAAAGCTGATAAGCCTTACAAGAAAAACCCTTTCCTTAACGATGATTGTTTAGTAAATCTAGAAAATAAAATATCTTTAAACGAATCTCTGGTTAATATAGGAAGTACTAACCAAAGAATTAAAACTAAAAAGAGAAATCAGAAGGCATCGGATGTTCTGCATAAATAATATTAAACGTGTGTTCCAATAAAAAACTTTTGCGCCGACCTCGCCCGTATATAGATGAGAGTCTCATTGGCTATATTGCTAGACTTGCAGATACTAATTATTACCCTTCTCCAAATTATATTTTAAAAATTTCTCAACTGAGAGTCACAGGAATATATAGTAATATTTTTATCTCTAAAATTGATGATTTATGCATCCTTAGTCAGATCACTGAAGTAGAAGCCAGTATTCTTTGGGCAATGGCATTTTCTTCAACTAATTCTTGTAGCTCTGCATACATCTTCACAAGCGTAGTCAAAGCATTTGGCGAAAATATTTCTACCTCCTTATTTAATAAAACTGGGGCCAGATTTTGCCCTATCTGTTGGCAGACCAAAGCTTATTATTCTCAGGTTTGGCATCTATCTCGTGTTACAGTATGTCCATTTCATAAATGTTTTTTGATTGATACTTGTTACAACTGTAATAATAAAATCAAGTTTTTAAGACCGAGATTGTTCAAATGTCAATGTGGCTTTGATTTACGTGATTCTCAAATAAATATCGCCAATATCGAAGAATTTGCTCTGTCTTTCCAGATTTACAAACTGTGCCAAGTACCTGAAATAGAATCTATTAATTACAATAGTCAAATTCAAGATTTAGAAGCAGCAAAATCGAACAAATTAAATAACCTTTCCGATTACAATTATGATTTATTTGAAGGTTTGATAGCAAAAGAGCCAAGAGTTAGAAATGATACATTTTTTCCTTTGCTTGGATTAGAAAAATTACTTAATTTTCGGACACAGATGTTGGAATAAATCACTAAGACTAAGTACACGTCATCGTAAAAAAGGGTTGTAAATGAAAATTGCCATGCCTGTAAAACAATACGGTTCAGTTAAGGCTAAAACTCTTTGTCAAAGTCAACTTTTTTAACGTAGACGCAAAGCGGTGAGCCAGTCCGGTGGACGGGTTCCCCGGCATAAAGGAACTGGCGAACCCGTAGGGCTTGCCGCAGGCTACCGCAGAGGAAACAGAGAGAAGAGAAAAAATGCTTAACCCAAGCATATTGGGGTTGATTGGGTAAGTTGAGCTACTAAATGGCTTGGCTGAAAAATCCTAGACAATTGAAGAAGCAGCATCACCCCTCATACCCTACTAAATACTCCTGAACTAAAGAAAATAAAGCGATTGCCATCTGTTCAAATTTATCGCCGTCTGGATAGGGGCAAGGTACAGCCAAGTTTTTGTCATTTTGCCAGTGCTTATTGTATGGTTCTGGGTCTAATGGTGCGTAGATAAAAGTTAACACCTGATCGCGCCACCAGCCACTTAACTGAATTAGTTTCTTTCCTGGCAACAAGTAAAAGTTAAAACTAGGATAGTAATTATGTTTGTGGAGAGGATCATAATCAATCAAACTATTTTGAAAGTAAGCTTCAAAATAAATAGCGTCTGATGAGCGATTGTAGACTCTTCCCTTCTCCTGGATAGGAGATACTTTAAAACGTAGCCAAGGGAAATGCGCTTGAGCTATTTTTATTGCCGCGAGTTCAAATTCGATGGGAATAATAACGTTATTCATTTTCTCCTTTTTGCTTTAATAACAATTTAGAAAATTTCGATTTATTTCTAACGTTTATTTTAGGGTAATATAGTCTAAAAATAAGATAACTTTGCTAAAATTTAACTGATTTTTAAGTATTCTAATAATTGAAAACATCTAATTAAATATGCCTAAAATTCAGGAGAAAGATTGTTGGTGATTTATAGACTGCAAAGTGATGACGGGTGAACTCCCAGAGAACTGCCCTAATCACGAAGTATGTAAAGCGTTAGGTTTGCCACCTCAAAATAGAATGTGTGGCATTCCTTATCAAATATAGATCAGTTATTTAAAGTATCTACACTGGAAGTCTTTAAATCATTAGACAGTGAAGCAAAAGAAGCAGGTTACAGTGCAGCAACTAATATTTGTTACAGTTATAAAAACTATTGTTTAACTGTTGGTAGAGATGAGTTTGGTTTTAGCCTTGATATTCCAGCCGAAGCAAGAGCTTTAGGCTTTGCTGAAGCCGAAAAATGTCATATCAATATCGACGTGGTAAATTAGCGGAGATATCACACTAGACGCTACTCATTCCAAAAGTGAATTCCGTACCTCATTTAAGGTGGGCTGTACTAAGGTTAAGATAAAAATACTACAATACAGTTACGTGCAGAATCAAAAGAAATTTTCAATTAGTCTGCGAATTTGGTAGGAAATTTTCAATTAGTCTGCGACAATTTTTCACTTAGTCTGCGACAACACAAGCCAGAAACCCTATTCTTCCGTTGACAATTTTTCACTTAGTCTGCGAACCGACAGTGAACTAGTCGATATTTTACCGATGGATAGCATTTCTCTAGATGAGCAAATAGCTCAGGAGCTTTTACACCAAGACTTGAGCGAGTTGCTGGCATTGCTTAAGCCAAGGCAACGAGAAGTATTGACTCTACGTTTTGGATTAGAAGATAATCAAGAATTAACTTTGAGTCAAGTTGCAAAACGCCTAAATCAAAGCCCGGAAACAATTCGTAAAACTGAACATCAAGGTTTAAAAATTTTGCGCTCTCATCAAAACAAGATTAAAGACTATCTTCTTAATTAAGTGTTTCATTTATATGAGCAAAATCCGCTACTCCAAAGACTGTAAACAAGTCGCCACTGCCTTTTTAGATGCCTCCAATTGCGGCTGTCAGGAGTGCGGTGCGATCGCATACCCGCACTTTCCGGTGGCAATTACCTCTGCTTAGTCCCTGGCGAAAAACCATCAGATTGTTACTGTTTCAATCAAATGGCGCATGAATATATTGATGCCCAGAAACTATCCTTATAAATAGAACAGCGATTATAGAACCGATGCCCAGCAAAACAATTGATGTCCGAGAGTACACCGTTAGAGCGCACAAGCGGGAAATTCACACTCGCGTTTTTAACTTCGTATGTAAGCAGTGTGAACAACCCACACAACGAGAAACGTTTGGTGTGCGACCACTCTACTGTGAGCAATGCCGTCCGCCACAAGCACCCAAGCAATCGAAAGTAGTCCCTATAGGCAAGAGGAAACCTAGAGCGATGAACTACAAGAGTGGCAAAGGTATTGGTGGGTGATTTTTTGTTTTGACGTAAGGGCAATATCTTCTCTTCTCTTTCAGAGACGCACTCGCGTTCGACAAACGCCAACGGAAAAAGCGGTTACGGCAGTTGCATGAAGTGGCTAGCCGTGACTCTTCTGTGGATTCGCTGTTACAAGGGTTGGGGATTTTGTCAACCCGTATTTGTGATCCTTGCAGCCAAAGCTGCTGGCGGCTGTTGAGAGAGAGTACAAGCTTGTATGGGAAATTGCGTATTTCTAGGCATTTACAACCTTGGGAAATACCCGATTCAAGTCTAATAAAACATCTTCAAATCCAGGAATCGCTACTGACTGATGTGGTAAAGATATCTGCTTGCTGAGATAATTGAATTCACCTTGAGCATTTTGATAGGGTTGGCTATAACGCTCAAGTTGGCGAACATTTAAGTTGACAATCCAATAATCAGAAATTGCGGCTTCTGCGTAGATTTTTAACTTTGTTGTTTGGTCGTAATCTAGGGTTGAGTCCGAAATCTCAATCACTAAAAAAATATCTTCTGGATAAGGATGATGGGCGAGATAATCTTCGTCTTTGCCACGTGCTACCGCCACATCTGGTTCAGGTTCACTTTGCGAAGGCAAAGTAATCGGATCTTGTCCGCGAATCACGGCGCGATCGCCCAACAACCGATCCAATTGGCGGCATAAGATAGAACCGCAGACTGTATGAGGTGTGCCCTTGGCTACCATCTGAATTAGTTCTCCGCGAATCAACTCGATGCGATCGCTCTCATGTAGAAATTCCAGTTCAATCAGCCGATGATATTCGTCAATAGTAAATCGTTTTGGTGTGACAACGTTCATGGGACATCATCGATTTAACTGTTATCTACTTTCTAGCTTACCATCTGTATTCATTAGCTGTTGTCCATCTTGTGCCCATTAATTTTTCTTGTCAAACGGGTGAGATGTTTATATCTCTATTGACTGAGTGCATTTTTCTGCAAAGACAAACTTATACCGTAGCTGCGAAAAAACGTAGTTTTTCATGCAGAGCAATCGGTGGCAGTCCAGTTTTTTGGTATCTTCTCTTGGTATTACACCCAAGACCTTGCACCCTAGTTTTGGTTAACATAGAAAATCCCCTGACATTGCAAATATTGTATGCCCAAGACTTGGAACATCAAGATAGATAACTATATTCAAGCCAACCCCAATTGCATCATCGCCACCGCCCATGTAGACTCGTTCCCGATAGACCTGCCGCTAGAACCGAACATTCGCGAACCAAACCGCAAAAGCGCGACCTACAGACAAATGTTCGATTCACTGACCACCGAACCTGCAAAATTCTTCTCTCGCCACAGTGGAATCGTTCTGTCAGCCAATAAAACTAAACCTGTCAAGAACAAAACTGAACTGGAGCTAGAAGTCTTAGAAGCTAACGAGGGTGGTAGCGACGGCATTATTAACGGGGGGCATACAGTTTTAGCTTTTGAGCAAGCGAAAAATTACAAATATGACCTAACCGAAGCCAGGGTAAAAGTTACGATTCACATCGGACTGACTGAAGAATCAGCTAAAGATATAGCCCTGGCTTCAAATACCACAACGCCAGTAGATTCTCGCTCCAAAGTCAACGCTAGGGGTGATTACAAATTCATCAAGCAGTATTTAGCCCAGTTAGAACAGAAGGAAGATAGAAAATTCCGCATCGCCTATTATCAAAACCAAAGCGGCGCTCCCAGAAATGCCCAGTGCAATGTTACCCATTTGCTCAAGCTCCTTTACTGCCTCGACAGAAATAAATACAACCCCGACGGCAATAAACGAACCAAACACCCAGCAGGAATGAGTCTTCCAAGTAACATCACAGATGCAGAAAGGGAAAGATTAACCACTTTACTGCCTCTCTTGACTCATGCCCTGTGGATAGAGCAAAGGCTGTACGAAATAATCCAAGAACATATCAGCAATCCTAGAAGAAAGGGTGCTAACGACCTAGCATCAATAGATATACGTAAAACTACGCTTTTGCCTGACAGCAAGTATTCATTCGGGTTTGGTGCGCCAACCGACTTAGCACTACCGATAATCGCATCATATCGGGTATTTCTAGATAAAGATTATAAATGGATTCTGCCGTTTAACGAATTTGCTGAAGATTTTCTCCAACACCTGTGGAATAACTACTTCCGCAAATATTTGGTGTCGGAGAAAACAGCAGGAAATACAGTAGGGACAAAAATCAGCCGCAATCAAGAGATTTGGGAAAGTCTGTATATCTCGGCGCAGAGTTATCTAAATCAGCACTTGGTGAAAATGGTTAACTTCAGTAAGGAAGAAAAATCGAAGGTGACACAAGGTACAAAAGGGCGTGTGCAAGCAGGTAATAAATAATAGTACAAGGTTTCTATTGAGACATTCGTTTTGGATGGACGATGGCTTTTAATAGTAAACAGTTATCAGTAAAGTCTTTGGGTTTTAACTGATAACTGTTTTAAGTGATAGCCTAACTTGTGAAATCGAAAAAGTGCCATTGCTCACAGATTATTTTCCATTTCCATATACAATAACATCTGCTCATTCAAGGGCTATTTTGTGAATTCAACAGTAGTAGGAGAGGAAAAATAATGGCTGAACTCAAACTCCGGTCAAAAGATCCAGATTCCCTCAGACGCATTATTCAAAGTGCTTTGTCAGAAAGATTACAGAGTGTGACAGCAGGAATCAAAAGAACAGAAGAACGGATTCAGGAATTTGAAACCAAATATAAATTATCGACTGAGGAATTTATCACTCAGTTTAATAATGATGAATTATCCCATAGTTTTGACTTTGATGAGTGGATTGGAGAAGCTCGAATATTGGCACATTTACAACAAACAAAAGAATCCATAGAGGAGATTGATTTTGTTGATTGAAGATTATTTTCAGCAAGTTGAAATTTTAATTGAATCCTCAGAGATAGTTAAAATATTTCATGTAGAAAATGAAAAAAGAGGAATGTATGAAGGTTTTATCAGAGCCAAACTCGAATTTAAAGATAACTCCTTGCTGCATTTGAGGGAATTTGTTTATGTTGAAATAGCACTTGATAGAAAAATGTATAGCTATCAATATATGAATTCAGAGAATAATCTAATTTTTCGCTATGACAATACTGAACATCACCGAAAATTAAATCTGACTACTTTCCCTCATCATAAACATGATGGGAGTGAGGATAATATCGTTAAATCAGATGCTCCTTTTTTAGCTGAGATCCTAAAAGAAATTGAGAAAATATTAGTATAAGTGCGATTCCTACGGCAGACGTTGCCAATTTCGACCTATTCCCCTTTTTGAACCAACAATTTCCCAGACACCCCAGCCGTAAAACCCAATCCAATCGCCGCCAAAGTCACAGTAGACTTGATAAATAACGTCGCAATTCCAATAACTGCACCCCAAAAACAAGGAATAAATGAATTCGCAAAATGAACTCCTAAAACAGCAGTTGATAGAAGCGATTTCTTGTCAGAATCTGCAAGAAATTCAAAAAATCCTAACCTTAGCACAATTAGAAGATGAGACAATAATCCTCAAAGAAGCTCTCGTGCAAGTAGAGTATACAAATTTTGTTTGGTTCTTGCAAGAATACGTAGGTAAAGAAAGTTATCAACAAGCCGTAAAGGATGTATCGACAAGCATGACTCAAAAACTATTTTCTTGGAGGTTTCAAGCCAGGGGTTGATTTCAACTTACACCCAGATGGTAGGATGTTGGCATCAAATGAGGCAAATGAATATTTAGAAAATTATCACTCTAAACAACTAGAAAATAGTCAAATTTCTGTTGTAGCTTATACACTGCCAGAGCCAATGCAGATGTTAGAAAAAGCTTTAGGTGTGCGATTTTTTGAGAATCTTGAGAGAGTGGCAGCTAAACGTTTAGCCACAATGGATGATGCGACAGCCAGTATTTATGGTCTATGGCTGATGCAAGGGATCAGTGGTCGTCATCCATTGCTGGAAAAAGATTTTTGTGAGTGGTTCATGATTGAGATTTGTGGTGAGCGATTGTCAGCCTTAGCATCAACCGAGATTCAAGGCTTGGAGTTTAATGGCTTAGTGGTATTTGAAGATTTGTTGATGGCACTGGGCAAAACAAATGTATCGATAATGAAAGAGAGCGACCTAACTCTTGAAAATTTGCGGTTACTAGATAAAGTTTGGACGGGAGAAAATATGCGAGTGTTGGAATTAATTGCCATCTTGGAAAGGGATGGCGAACTAGATTTTTAATCTTTCCAGTTAAGTCAGGAATTTTCAAAATAGCTTGAATAATGCCAACTAATTAATTCTCAACAACTTAAGTTTAATGACAATAGCACTCAGAGGTAGAACTTTGGGATGGAGCTATAGTAAGCGCTCACTGAATACCGTTATGGATGATTGCGTTCTAAATTGAATTCAACTATTGCAATCTCAGGTTAATATTTTTGTTTGTGTTAAATTAGGAAAATTAATTCAGCGATTTGATTTATACTTTTAGATTCGTCTAAATATCAAAAAAGTTTTGTCGTATGTCCAGCCTGAGTCCAGACATGGTTCGTATCTATTTGCAAGAGATTGGTCGTTACCCAATGCTAACCGCAGACCAAGAAATTGCTTATGGGAGGCAGGTACAGCAAATCATGGCAATTGAGCAAAGAAAAAATGAACTCACCCAACAACTAGCTCGTGAGCCAACAATGGTCGAATTAGCTGTTGATGTTGACAAAAGTGAATTGGAAATAGCTCAAATACAAAATCTTGGGCAACGAGCCAAACAAAAAATGGTGACAGCAAACTTGCGTCTGGTGGTTTCGATTGCCAAAAAATATACTAATCGCAATCTCGAATTCTTAGATTTACTGCAAGAAGGGGCAATAGGTTTACAAAGGGGTGTAGAAAAATTTGACCCCAATCGCGGCTATAAGCTTTCCACCTATGTATACTGGTGGATTACGCAATCAATCACACGGGCAATTGCAGAGAAATCCCGTACTGTACGTTTGCCAATTCATATCACCGAACAATTGAACAAAATTAAGAAGGTACAGCGAGAATTATTTCAGACACTGGGTCGTCCAGCCAGTGTTGTAGAAATTGCTGAAACTTTAGATTTACAACCAAGCCAGATTAGGGATTTTCTCAGCAGTTCAAAGCAGCCAATTTCTCTAGATGTAAAGATTGGAGATAACCAAGACACAGAACTTAGCCAACTTTTACCAGATGAAGGCATATCTCCAGATGAACATATCACCAAAGAGCTTTTGCGCCAAGACATTAATAGTTTATTAGAATCACTCAAACCGACGCAACGTGAAGTATTAATTTTGCGTTTTGGGTTAGAGAACGATCAAGAACTAACTTTAGCTCAGATTGGAGAGAAATTAAATGTCAGTAGAGAACGAGTTCGCCAAATTCAGCAGCAAGCAATCACTGTTCTACGTCGTCAAAAAACTGAAATCCAACAGTATTTAGTTTCGTAAGAAGTACTTATTGATGATATTTTCGGGACTAATTAGCGAAAAAAAAGGCTGAAATAGGGTTACAGGTTTGGGTGTAGGGAAAGACAGAAGTCTTACTACACCCCACACCTTTTGATTTTTTCAGATCCTGTGAAAAGTCAGATTAAACAAGAGGCTCAATATTTTTGAAAGGTTCAATTAAATATCTACGTCCACCGCCTCTATAAGGTACAGGAGTACTAGGAGTATTAGATTTGGTAATCTCTGAAAATAACTGTTGTGTTTTATAAGTAATCAGCAGTGTCGGTGATAATTTATTTGTATGTATTTGGTTATTAAGACTTAGGAAGCAAAATACAAAAGTCCCGACTAAAGTATAGGGTGTAAAAGACATAGTTAATAGCTCTATTTTATCTCTATTAACTAATACTTAGTCTTTTTCAATTATCCGGTAAATATGTCTAAATATAATGGAAGAAATATTTTGTTTTTGAGTTTAGAATCGCCATAAAACTTTGTTTGAATACAACTATTATATAAATCTTTGACAAAAGGACTAATGAAAAAAGTCATGAATTCGACCATGACTTTTGGCACAAATAAATGACCATTTAGCCAGTTACTAGGGATTGATGAACTCTCAATACTGCGTAGGTTTTGGAATTTATTCGTTGAGGCAAGCTGTTCAATAGCCGGGGGAGAAATGGAGGCTGGCGTTTAGTTTTGCCTCAAGAGCCTCCCCTGCTTATCCGAACCGTATTGGCGAACCGTATTGGGACTGTCCTCTACCTCCAGCATAAGTGCCTTCTTCAAGAGGGTTGATTTAATTTGGTTATGAGAGTACCTTCAGCAGTGTTTACAAAGGTGTCTCGATCTGAAATAATTGCTTGTGGTATTAAAGTAGTGGAGTGAGTGGTAATTCCTGGCAGCTTTTTGACAGCAGTGCCGATAGCCATAAACTCGATAATTCCACTACCTAACTGATAAACATAAGTTTTAATCCCAACAACGAGGTCAGCGCCACTATTACGAGCATCAGTGGCGATGTGGGCAATAGCTTGTTCGCGTGCTTCGTAAATTAATGTAGTTAATTCATTAATTTCACCACGGACAAAGGACTTGAATGCGGATGTGATTCCTCCAACAAAACCAAGAGAATATACGGAAACACCCAAAACCAATTTTAAAGGCATATAACCCAGGTTGATCAGATTCCACATTTCCTGATTAGTTAAATCGCTGGTAATAGGACTTTGACACCATGCTACTGTAAGAGCAGGATGGTTTGATGCAGTACCAATCATTACCATCTCTTGCATCCCAGCAAAAGGAATAATTGATGTCTGAATTCCAAGCACAGCATTAGCACCTGTACTTAAGGCTTCAGACTGAATTCGCTTTAAGGCTAAGTGACGGGTTTGGTTGAATATAGAGGAAAATTCTTTAATTTCTCCACGTTTTAAACTTTTGAGGGAGCCAAGTATTCCACCGCCGACTCCAATGGAATAGGCAACATTGCCAAAGACAAACTTTTTCGGTACAAATCCGGCATCAATTTGGCAGTAGAGTTCCTGTCCGTCGGCAGAGGTAGAAAATTCTAATTTTTCAGATTTTTCGTCACCTTGGTGAACACAGGAGCCAATGGAGAGGAATTCTACGTTGCCGACTTGTTGCACTAAATCATTGTTAACGCCTGTGATGCCAATTCCGCCATGCTTTTCTGCTTCAGCCAACATTCGGGCATAAGCTTTTTGCCTTCCTTCATGAATGATGCTAGTGACTTCGGTTACTTCTCCGCCGACAATGGTTTTGAGTCCTGATGAAATTCCCCCAATTAGTCCCAGTGAAAAGACACTGTTTCCAATGACTAAATCTCCCGGATACATACCCTGTTGTCGAAGACAAAAGATTTCATTGCCAGAGAGTCCGCTGATTGCAACCATGCCTTTGACTCCAGTAATTTAGATGAGTGTATAATAACCCCGTTCAAAATGGGGAGTTAGTCATTTATAACTGAT
>NZ_NOLK01000073.1:0-36713 GCF_002245985.1 Nostoc sp. 'Peltigera membranacea cyanobiont' 232 | reverse complement strand
TTGGGGTGTACGACCAGAAGCAATGATTGGTCATAGTATTGGGGAATATGTCGCCGCAACCATTGCAGATGTATTTTCTCTAGAGGATGCCTTAAAAATTGTGGCAAAAAGAGGACAGTTGATGCAACAGTTGCCCTCTGGGAGTATGCTGGCAATTAGGCTGCCAGAAAAAGATGTGCAGTTGCTACTGTCTGCACAAAGATTGTATCAAACATCTCTACAAATCGCAGCGATTAACAGCCCATCTTCTTGTGTAGTTTCGGGAACAAAGGAGGCAGTTGCAGCCCTCGAAAAGCAATTATCCTCTGAAGAAGTTGAATGTCGGCTGTTGCATACATCTCATGGGTTTCATTCGGCGATGATGGAGCCAATATTGCCAGCATTTCTTGAGGCGATAAAAACAGTCAAACTGAATCCACCACGCATCCGCTTTATTTCTAATGTAACTGGTAGTTGGATTAGTCAAGAGCAAGCGACAAATCCGAATTATTGGTGTCAACATTTACGAGAAACTGTCAGATTTTCAGATGGGATATCCCAACTCATCCAGCAATTTGAAGGTGTTTTTCTGGAGGTGGGACCGGGGCGAACTTTAGCTACATTAACGATACAGCATTTGGATGGAAATGCCAAGCAACAGGTATTGACTTCGTTACGCCATATTAAAGAACAGCAATCGGATGTTGCTTGGTTGTTGCAGACATTAGGTCGCTTGTGGCTTTCTGGTGTCGAAATAGATTGGTCGGGATTTTATACCCACGAGCAGCGTCACCGTTTGCCTTTGCCTACTTACCCTTTTGAACGACAAAGGTACTGGGTTGAACCTAACAAGCAAGGACAAGATGAGCGTCACACTCCAGTATCACTGGGTAAAAAACCTGATATAGCCGACTGGTTTTATATCCCTTTTTGGAAGCCTTCTTTACCACCATTACAACTTGAACATCAAGAATTAGCATCTGCGAAGTCCTGCACTTTGGTGTTTATCGATGAGTGTGGCTTGGGTAGTAAATTAGTCAAACAATTAGAAACACAAAACCAGGATGTAATTACTGTAAAAGTTGGTGAGAGTTTTACCATACTAAGTGAATCCCAATATACTATTAATCCGAAAAATAATTATGAATACGATATTTTACTCCAGAAGCTTTATAAGCAAAATAAGTTGCCAAAAACGATTGTTCATTTATGGAATGTTTCACCTAGTAGTGACGAAGAATTAGAAATTAAAAAAGTTGAAAAAGCTCAAACAATAGGGTTTTACAGCCTGCTATTTCTTGCTCAAGCTTTGGGAAAACTAGAAACTAGTGATGATTTTCAAATTACAGTTATTTCTAACGACTTACAGTCAGTAACGGGCAATGAAGTACTTTGTCCAGAGAAAGCTACTTTACTTGGGCCAATTAAAGTTATATCCCAAGAATATTCAAATATAAACTGTCGTAGTATTGATGTTATACTTCCAGAACAACAAAATTGGCAAGAAGAAAAACTTGTAGAACAATTACTGGCGGAACTAAAAGTTCCTGATTCTGAAAAACTCATTGCTTATCGAGGTTTGAACCGTTGGGTGCAAACTTTTGAACCTGTACGTTTCGATAAAGCTAAAATTGAAAAGCCTCGACTAAGAGAAAAAGGAGTCTATTTAATTACAGGTGGACTCGGAGGTATTGGACTTGTTTTGGCAAAATACTTGGCTCGAACTGTACAAGCAAAACTAGTATTGCTAGGACGTTCTGGTTTACCCAAAAAAGACGAATGGTCTCAATGGCTTGCTACTCATGATGAAACTGATATGACTAGCTGCAAAATTCGCAAAGTTCAAGAAATCGAAGACTTAGGTGCAGAAGTTTTAGCGGTGAGTGCTGATGTGAGCAATATCGAAAAAATGCAAAGTGTCATTACTCAAACTCAACAGCAATTTGGTCATTTAAACGGTGTCATCCATGCTGCTGGACTTCCTGGAGGCGGTGTCATTCAGCGAAAAAGTCAAGTAGAAGCAGAAAGTATTCTGGCTCCGAAAGTCAAGGGTACAGTAGTTATTGATTCACTTGTCAAAGATATTCAGTTAGATTTCTTTATTCTAGTATCATCAAGCACCTCAATTTTAGGGGATTTTGGACAAGTAGACTATTGTGGAGCAAATGCTTTTCTTGATGCTTTTGCTCACCGTAATGCCTTCAAACATGGTACATTTACTACAAGTATCAACTGGGATGCTTGGCAAGAAGTTGGAATGGCTGTCAACACAGGAGTTCCTCAGCACCTCCAAGAATCACGAATAGAAGAGCTTAAACAAGGCATATTGCCTAATGAAGGAGTAGAGGTTTTTCTACGTACTTTGGGAAATACAATATCTCAAGTTGTAATATCTACCTCTGACTTTTTGGATAAACTCAAACATTATAATTCTTCCAAACAAATACAATCCCTAGAATTTTTAGAAACTGTCAATCTATCTAACTCAAAATATCCTCGACCCGAATTAAGTAATGATTATGTTGCTCCTCGAAATAAAATTGAGCAAAAGTTATTTGAAATTTGGCAACAAATCCTTGGTATTGAAAGGATAGGAATCCATGATAATTTTTTTGAACTTGGTGGTGATTCGCTGATAGGTATTCAACTTATTGCAACCTTAAATAAGGTATTTAATGTAAATATTTCTGTTGCCAAACTTTATGAATGTCCGAATATCAGTTCTATGGCAAAGATTTTTACTCCTGAAGAATCTCACGAAAATCCTTTTGAACAAAGACTAAGCCGAGGACAGAAAAGAAGACAGATGAAAATCCAAAATAACTAAAATATGTTAGCTTCAGTTAATTTATCTAGATCGGGAAATTATGAGTACCAATATAAAACAAGAACAAACAGCAAATATAGATATAGCAATAGTGGGAATGTCTGGTCGTTTACCTGGTGCAAAAAATATTGATGATTTTTGGCATAATCTTCAAAATGGTGTTGAGTCTATTTCCTTTTTCTCCAATCATGACTTACTAGATTTAAATCTTGAAGAGGAAGTTTTAAACGAATCCAATTATGTTAAAGCAGCACCTGTATTAGAAGATATTGAGTATTTTGATGCTAGGTTCTTTGGTTGCAGCCCTAGAGAAGCTGAAGTAATGGACCCCCAACATCGCCTGTTCATAGAATGTGCCTGGGAAGCTCTTGAAAATGCTGGATACGATCCAGAAACTTATAAGGGTTTGATTGGAGTTTACGCTGGTGTAAGTACAAATAGTTACTTTTTTCACAATATATATAAAAATGTTAATTTAATAAATATTTCTAATAACTATACTCTGAACAAAGATTTTTTGACCACCAATATATCGTATAAATTAAATTTAAAAGGCCCAAGTGTAGGTATCCAAACTTATTGTTCTACTTCATTAGTTGCTGTACATTTAGCCTGTAAAAGTTTACTTGATGAAGAGTGTGATATTGCTTTATCAGGTGGAGTTACGATTAAAGTTCCACAAAAGTCAGGTTACTTCTATGAAGAGGATGGAATTTTATCTCCTGATGGTCATTGTCGAGCCTTTGATGCTAAAGCACAGGGTACTATTTTCGGCAGTGGACTGGGAATAGTCGTTTTAAAAAGATTAAAAGATGCAATAGCAGATAGAGATTACATTCATGCAGTTATTAAAGGTTCAGCAATCAACAATGATGGCTCTTTAAAAGTTAGCTATACAGCACCTAGTGTAAATGGCCAGGCTGAAGTTATTGTAGAGGCTCTGGCAAATGCTGGAATAGATGCTGATGATATTTCCTATATCGAAACTCATGGAACTGGAACAGCTGCTGGAGACCCAGTAGAAATTGCTGCGCTCACTAAGGCTTTTCGTGCTTTTACGCGAAGAAATGGCTTCTGCGCTGTAGGTTCAGTAAAACCAAATATTGGACATCTAGACACAGCATCTGGTGTTGCAAGTCTGATCAAAACTGTCTTAGCATTAAAATATAAACAAATACCTCCTAGTATAAATTTTGAAGCTCCCAATCCTGAGATTGATTTTGCCAACAGCCCCTTCTACGTTAATACTAAACTTACCGAGTGGAAAGCTAACAATACTCCCCGTAGAGCAGGAGTTAGTTCCTTAGGTTTTGGTGGAACTAATGCCCATCTGATTCTGGAAGAAGCCCCTGACATTAAATATTTCGATGACTCTAGACCTTGGCAATTGATATTATTGTCAGCCAAAACTAGCACAGCCTTAGATACTGCGACTGAAAATTTGGTTACGTATTTAAAACAATATCCAGATATAAATTTAGGTAATGTTGCTCACACTCTAAAAGTGGGTCGTAGAGCTTTTAACCATCGCCGAATTTTGGTGTGTGAGAGTGTTCAAGATGCTGTAAACGTCTTGGCGACACAGGCGCAGGAACGGATTGTTACTGTATGTCAAGAGCATAGAGAACAGCCAGTCATCTTGATGTTTTCAGGACAAGGGTCACAATATGCAAACATGGGTCGGGAACTATATGAAGTCGAACCGACGTTTAAAAAACATATAGATACTTGCGCTGTGATTTTGCAACCCCATCTGGGTATTGATATCCGTTCCCTACTTTATCCCAGAGAAGAAGATACTGAAGCAGCCTGTTTGCAACTACAACAAACAGCCTTCACCCAAAGTGCGTTATTCGTTACAGAGTACGCCCTGGCTCAGTTATTAATGTCTTGGGGTGTACGACCAGAAGCAATGATTGGTCATAGTATTGGGGAATATGTCGCCGCAACCATTGCAGATGTATTTTCTCTAGAGGATGCCTTAAAAATTGTGGCAAAAAGAGGACAGTTGATGCAACAGTTGCCCTCTGGGAGTATGCTGGCAATTAGGCTGCCAGAAAAAGATGTGCAGTTGCTACTGTCTGCACAAAGATTGTATCAAACATCTCTACAAATCGCAGCGATTAACAGCCCATCTTCTTGTGTAGTTTCGGGAACAAAGGAGGCAGTTGCAGCCCTCGAAAAGCAATTATCCTCTGAAGAAGTTGAATGTCGGCTGTTGCATACATCTCATGGGTTTCATTCGGCGATGATGGAGCCAATATTGCCAGCATTTCTTGAGGCGATAAAAACAGTCAAACTGAATCCACCACGCATCCGCTTTATTTCTAATGTAACTGGTAGTTGGATTAGTCAAGAGCAAGCGACAAATCCGAATTATTGGTGTCAACATTTACGAGAAACTGTCAGATTTTCAGATGGGATATCCCAACTCATCCAGCAATTTGAAGGTGTTTTTCTGGAGGTGGGACCGGGGCGAACTTTAGCTACATTAACGATACAGCATTTGGATGGAAATGCCAAGCAACAGGTATTGACTTCGTTACGCCATATTAAAGAACAGCAATCGGATGTTGCTTGGTTGTTGCAGACATTAGGTCGCTTGTGGCTTTCTGGTGTCGAAATAGATTGGTCGGGATTTTATACCCACGAGCAGCGTCACCGTTTGCCTTTGCCTACTTACCCTTTTGAACGACAAAGGTACTGGGTTGATGCGAAATCCCCACCCAGTTCAATAAATACAAAATCAATTACATTAGATCAGAAACAAGATATTGCTGACTGGTTTTATATTTCTTCATGGAAGCGCTCTTTGCTGCATAAGTCATCTTTTTATCCAATAAAATCTACACAAGAAAAATGGCTATTTTTTGTGGATGATTTGGGACTGGCTAAAAAAGTAATTGATGCGTTAATCAATCAAACTACAAATATTATTATTGTTCAACAAGGAGAGTATTTTAGTAAATCAAGTGAGGGTATTTATTCAATTAATCCATATATAAGTGAAGACTATAATACCTTACTAAAAGAATTAATATCATCCGGTCAAAACCCAGAATATATTGCTTATTTCTGGAGCGTAAGCCATATTGAAAATTGTCAACGAGGAAATTATTTAGAATTTAACAGTTTACTATTTTTCATGCAGAGCCTTAGTAAATTGAAAATTAGCGATCGCTTGCAAATTTTGGTGGTATCGAACAACATCCAAGAGGTGAATGGGAACGAAAAACTGGACACAGAGAAAGCAGCCATATTAGGTTTATGTAAAGTCATCCCTCAAGAGTATCCTAATATTACTTGTCGATGTATTGATATTGCTTTAACTAATCGCAGAGACGCAGAAAAAGGACAAGAAGATTGTGAGAGTAATATTATTGACCAACTTTTGGATGAGTTGACCTCTGTATCCTCAGACATGGTAGTTGCTTATCGCGATCGCTACCGTTGGGTACAAACGTTTGAGCCAGTTCGCTTAGAGTCAGTAGTTAACGAAAAAACACCATTGAGAAAACAAGGTGTTTACCTATTCACTGGTGGTTTAGAAAGTATTGAAGTTGTGCTTGCAGAATATTTAGCAAAAACTTTTCAAGCAAAACTCATATTTATCGAGGATTCTACCTTCCCAGAAAAAGATAATTTCTTGGAATGGCTGGAATCTCACACTCAACAAGATGAAGTGAGTTTCAAAATTCAACAATTGCTAGCATTAGAGAAATTAGGTGCAAACATTTTGGTAATGCGTGCAGATACAACTAATTATGAGCAAATGTCTCAAAGCCTTGCATCTGAAAATATCAGACAAATTAATGGGGTAATTTATTCAACTGGAATCAAACGTGCGAATATACTTGCTTCCATTCCAGAAATTGGTAAAATAGAATTACAAAAAATCTTAGACTCCCAACTTTGTAAGATTACAGTATTAGAACAAGTCTTACAAAATATAAAATTAGATTTTTGTATTATTTTTTCTTCTTTATCTTCCATTTTAGGAGGATTTGGACTAGGCTTATATTCAGCAGCTAATCAATCCATCGACACCTTTACTAACCGACACAACCGGAATAATGCTTTTTCGTGGTATATTATAAATTGGGATAAATTACAACTGAATACTAACCAAGAAGAAACAACACTTGAGGAAGTATCTTGGTCAAAAGTAGCTATTACCCAAACAGAAATTGTAGAACTATTTAAACGAGTATTTTATTTAAGAGAAGGAACTCAGATTATTCTTTCTAAATTAGATATTAATGCCAGAAAAAATCATACATTTAGCCTCGACTATCTGGCAAATTCAACATCAACTAATCAATTAGACTTATCCTCACACTACTCTAGACCTAGCCTTAGTAATTCCTATGTTGCTCCAAAAAATGAGTTGGAAAAGCAAATTACGGAAATATGGCAAGAGGTACTTGGAATTGCAGAAATTGGTATTTACGACAACTTCTATGAGTTAGGAGGCGACTCACTGATTGCAACTCAATTAGTTTCTAGATTGCGAACCAAATTTCCTGTAGACTTACCACTACGTGACATTTTATTTGAAGCAATGATACCAGCCAAACAAGCAGAAATAGTTGAACAACTTCTGTTGGAAAAAATCGAAGAATTATCCGAAGAAGAAGTAGCAGTTCTTTTGTTATAAGTTTCCCAAAATGCTTGGTTTTAAATCTTTATTTAGAAATAGGAAAAACAGTCTATGTCTTTAGCCAATAATGATGGAAATCACGATCCTATTGCTTCGGTATATAACGCTATAGGTGTTGCTTCTGAGGCGGAAACTATAGCACTAATTTTAGAGCAATTAATGCTAAGACACCTCTCTAAAGGAACACATATTCTCGACATTGGTTGCGCTAACGGACAGTTAGTCCAACAGTTTCATATAAGAGGTTATCAAACGACTGGACTTGATTGTTCTGAAAAACTATTACACCACGCCCAAATAAATGCACCTGAAAGTAAATTTATTCTTAGTGATATACGTAATTTTGAGTCGCGACCTACCTATGATGCAGTTTTTTCAAGAAACACTCTCGGCTTCATCCTAAACCTTGAGGAATTGACAACTGTGTTCCGAAACGTGTATGCGGCGATGCATAATAATGGTCTTTTTGTGTTTGCCATAGTAACTGGGGAAAGTGTATTACGTGAGAGTTTTCTACAAGATTACAATATATGTGATGTCAATGATGAATATGTTTATCTTGAAGAAGGCAAATACAACCCAGAAGAAAGGATACGAAAACTCAAATCCACCACGTTTGAATTGATAAATGGAATTTGGAAACGTTCAGACAGTACTCTACTGGAAAAAAATTATGGATCTTCAGAAATTGAGTCAGCTTTAGAAAATGTGGGCTTTATAGAAATTAATCAGTACAATAGCAAAGATTTTGGAGACCCTACCCCAACAGGTGAGGATTGCTTTGTTTGTCGAAAACCATCCCTGATGGGATAGTATAATTGCTGATATTAGTGGCTCAGTCAAAATTAATTTTTTTTGCTGATAGGACTTGTCACTTAATAAGCTTTTGATAACAGTATAGCTATCAGAATCAAGAGTTTGAGAATAAAAACTTTTATTAGGCGATAAGTCCAAATTTAGCTAAAAAACTAAGAACTAGTAACTATTAATAATTTATCAGTTATGGAAAAACAAGACTTTAATTTATCACCTGCAAAAAAAGCCCTTTTAGAAAAATGGAAGAGAGGGAATCTTCAAGCTGATATTATCCCCAAGTGTCAAGTATTTAAAAATATTCCCTTATCTTTCTCCCAACAAAGACTGTGGTTTATTGACCAGCTTTATCACGGAAGTTCTTTCTACAATATTCCCATCGCATTTCATATCAAAGGACAGCTGAATATTACAGTACTTCAGAAAAGTCTAAATGAAATTCTTAATCGTCACGAAGTTTGGCGGACAAATTTTCAGATTATAAATGGAGAACCAATACAGGAAATTGCACCCAAATTAACTTGGGATTTATCTATTATTAATCTTGAACATTTGTCTGATAATAACTGGGAATCGGAGGTGAAACAATTTGCAGCAGAGTCAGCAAAAAAACCTTTTAATTTAGCTAAAGGGCTTCTAGTCAGAGCAACTTTACTGTGCTTGAGTGGAGAAGAACACGTTTTGCTTGTGACTATGCACCACATTATTACGGATGGATGGTCTTGTAATGTGTTCCTGCGGGAGTTGTCAACGCTGTATGCTGCTTTTTCGACAAATCTGCCCTCTCCTTTACCCGAACTCCCTATTCAGTACACAGATTTTGCAATTTGGCAACGCGATCGCATCCAAGGTGAATTCCTCGCAACCCAATTAAATTATTGGCAGCAACAACTCAAGGGTGAGTTACCTGTACTACAATTACCTACAGACCGTCCGCGACCAAAGGTTACTACTTTCAGTGGTGCCAAGCAGTACTTTACACTCTCAAAAGCCCTGACTGATGTACTCAGACAATTAAGCCAGCAAGAAGACGCGACTTTATTTATGAGTTTGCTGGCAGCATTTAACATATTATTATATCGTTACACAGACCAAGAAGATATCTTAATTGGTTCTCCCATTGCCAATCGCAACCGAGCCGAATTAGAAGGAATGCTGGGTTTATTTGTTAATACTTTGGTGTTACGTAATAACCTCAGTGGTAATCCCAGTTTCCGCGAATTTCTACGTCGAGTGCGTGAGGTGACTCTCGATGCTTATGCACATCAAGATTTGCCTTTTGAGATGCTTGTAGAAAAATTACAACTCGAACGCGACTTAAGCCGAAATCCACTTTATGAAATCATGTTTGTCTTGCAAAATACTCCAACCTCTGTACAGCAAGTGTCTGGATTAACCTTGCATAACTTGGAATTTGATAGTGGTACAGCTCAACTAGATATTTTCTTGTCGATATCTGAATCCCAAGAAGGGTTAACAGGATATTTGGAGTACAATACAGACATTTTCGATTCAACAACAATTACTCAATTTATCAACAACTTCCAGACATTGTTAGGAAATATTGTTGTTAATCCAGAGCAGCACATCAGCGAGTTGTCATTACTAACTGCTTCTGAGCAAGAACAACTATTATTGAAATTTAATCAAACTTATACTGATTATCCTCAAGATGTATCTTTGAATCAATTATTTGAGCAACAAGTAGAATTAACACCTGACTCTTTAGCTTTAATTAGCCAGTCTGAGAAACTGACTTATCGTCAACTTAACCACAGAGTGAATCAGCTTGCACATTATCTACAAAAACAGGGTGTAACAAAAGAAACGCTGGTTGCTCTATGTCTAGAACGCTCAATAGACATGGTAGTGGGAATTCTAGCTATTCTCAAAGCTGGTGGTGCATACATTCCCCTCGATCCAAATTATCCAGTTGAGCGTCTCAATTTTATGCTTTCTGATTCTCAAGCATCAGTGTTAATTACCCACCAAGAAATATTAGAAAAACTGTCATTATCTTCAGCTAAAACCGTTTGCTTGGATATCCATAAAGACGAAATCGCTCAAGAAAATCCAGATAACCCCATTAATATCTCTGTATCTGATAATCTCGCCTATATTATCTATACTTCTGGCTCAACTGGAACACCTAAAGGCGTTCTTGGCACTCATCGTGGTACAGTCAACGGCTTACATTGGCTATGGAAAACCTATCCTTTTACCCAAGGAGAAGTTTGTTGTCAAAAAACAGCTATTAGTTTTGTAGATTCTGTATGGGAAATTTTTGCTCCTTTACTTCAAGGAATTCCTACAGTAATTATCAGTAATGCAACTATACTAGACCCGCAACTATTTATAGAAACTCTGGCTCATCATCAAGTAAGCCGTATTGTACTTGTGCCCTCACTACTGCGCTTACTTCTGGATAATTACAGTCATCTGACCAAAAAATTATCGCAGTTAAAACTCTGGATAACTAGCGGAGAAGCATTGTCTGTTAAGTTAGTTAAAACTTTCCGAGAATTGATGCCGTTTGCAAAACTAATTAACCTTTACGGCTCATCGGAAGTTTCTGCCAACGCTACTTACTACGATACTAGTTTATTACAAGACCAAGCAAGCAGTGTCCCCATCGGTCGTGCTATTGACAATACTCAAACTTATGTGTTTAATCGTGATTTACAATTAACACCTAGAGGAGTGATTGCAGAACTTTATATTGGTGGTGATGGGTTAGCGAAGGGTTATTTACATCGTCCAGAATTAACTCAAGAACGATTTATTGATAACCCCTTTGTTCCAGGAGCCAAGCTTTATAAAACAGGCGATTTTGTGCGTCATCTTAACGATGGTACTCTGGAGTATTTGGGTCGTCAGGATGAACAAGTAAAAATTAGAGGTTTTCGAGTAGAATTGGGTGAAATTGCGGCTGCGATCGCACAACATCCAGATGTGCAAGAATCTATTATAATTGCCGGCAATGATGCTCAAGAAAATCAGCGTTTGATTGCCTATGTCGTCACAAATAAACAGGATATAGCTACACAACTGTTGCCCTATTTGCAGCATCAGTTGCCTAATTACATGCTACCGTCTGCTTTCGTTGTGCTGGATAAGCTCCCACTTACACCTAATGGCAAAGTAGACAAGCGTTCTCTGCCAATTGATGAAGTTATCCGACCAACTACTAGCCAATCATTTGTTGCTCCTCGGAATTTTACAGAATTATCATTAGTAAAACTTTGGGAAAATCTCCTAAATACTAACCCTATTGGGGTGACAGATAACTTCTTCGACTTGGGTGGTCACTCGTTTTTAGCTGTACGCTTAATGGCTCAAATTCATGACAGATTTGAGCATAATCTTCCCCTATCTACTCTTTTTGAAAACCCAACAATTGAAAAACTAGCAACTATTGTCAGTCAGCCATCCCGTCAGAGTTCTAATTCTCCTCTAGTAGCAATTAACTCTTCCGGTTCTAAAATACCTTTTTTCTGTATACATGGCGCTGGTGGAGGTATTAGTCACTACTTTAACTTATCCAGAAGACTTGGTGAAGATTATCAATTTTACGCTTTGGAAGATACCTTAGAACAAGACAAAGCAGAAATTATTTCAGTAGAAGAAACTGCAACTCGTTACCTCCAAGAAATTCATAAAGTGCAACCAAATGGCCCTTATCTTTTAGGTGGTCATTGTTACGGTGGTGTACTTGCTTTTGAAATGGCACAACAATTACAAAAGAAGGGTCAAATAGTAAGTTTATTAGTTGTCATCGATGCCATACTATCAGAAACACCCATTGAATTTACACACGATGACGATGCCAAATTTTTACTCCGGATCGCTGAATCAATAAAAACCGATAATAATATAGACTTTTTAGTACCTTTTGAAGAACTTCGAGATTTGCCATTAAATCAGCAACTCAATTTTATTAATCAAAAAGCAAATTTCATTTTTAGCGATACGGAAATTAACGATTTTCTTCACCATTACAAACTGTTTAAATCTCATGTTCAAGCTATGCGAGGTTATATCCCGCAGATTTATCCTGGAAAAATGACTTTATTTCGAGCAAATGAGGAAATAATTCATGATTTTGAAAGTCCCGAATGGAATACTAACGATCCACTTCTAGGTTGGGATAAATTTTCAAACCAACCTATACAAATGATTGAAATTCCGGGCGACCATTTCTCAATTTTCGTGGAACCTTATATTCAAGAATTAGCCAGATATCTGAGAGTTTGTATTGATAATGCTGTATAAAAATAATGGGAGTAAAAAAGACTGATGAAACTACCGCCAGGGCCAAAAACTCCTGCTTGGTTACTAGCTCTGCAATTCGAGGCTAACCCCTTTGCCTATATGGATGCTAATTCCCAACGTTATGGGGATATGGTGACTAGAATGCTTGGTTCTACGCCGATGATTTATGTTAGTAATCCTTTAGGTATCAAGCAAATTTTCACCAATACTAGAGAAATTACCGCATCTGGTACATTGAACCAAGATTTCGCCCTGTTCACAGGAACTCAAGGAATCCTTCAACTTGATGGCTTAATTCACAAAAATCGACGTAAGCTCCTCATGCAGGCTTTTCATGGGGCGCGAATGCAAGCATGTGGACGACGTATCTGCGAACTTACGCAAAAAATTATTGCTCGACAAGCGATTGGTAAACCTTTTATCGCTCACTCAATCATAGAAGAAATTACGCTATCGATAGGTATAGAGGTTGTGCTGGGATTACCTGAAGGTAAATGCTATGACAAACTCAAGGATTTATTTATTTCTGTGCTCAAATCCGGTCGGTCTGAATTTTTTAAATTTATTACCAAACTACCTTTAGGAAACCGGGATTTAGGTGGGTGGAGTCCGGAAGGATATATGCTTCACCTCCGACGGGAAATTTTTCAATTGCTATATACTGAAGTTCAAGAACGTCGCCAGCAAGCAGATTATTCACGCACTGATATGCTTACCGATCTGATATTTGCTGCTGATGAAACAGGTGAACCATTAAGTAATCAAGAGGTGCGCGACCTTCTATTATCGCCGATATTTGCAGCTCAAGACGCTTCCGGAACTGCGATCGCTTGGTCTTTATACTGGATTCACCGTTTACCTGCTATACGAGCGCGCCTGCTGGAAGAAATTGATAGTCTTGGTGAAAACCCAGACCCCATGAACATTGTCACATTACCCTACCTCAATGCTGTTTGCAACGAAGCTTTACGAATTTACCCAACTCAGTTGTTTGCATTTCCCAGGTTGGTAGAATCGACCGTTGAGATGATGGGCTACGAGTTGAATCCCGGTACAATACTTATTGCTAATATTTATTCCACACATCAGCGAGAAGATTTATATCCCAGTCCAAAAGAATTTCAGCCAGAGCGCTTTTTAGAAAAACAATTTTCTCCCTACGAATTTCTCCCATTTGGTGGTGGTTCTCGTGTTTGTATTGGTGGGACTTTTGCTTTATTTGAAATGAAACTTGTATTAGCAACCATTCTTTCAAATTATGAATTAGAGCTAGTTAGTCAGCGCCCAGAACGTCCCAAATATGGAGGTCTGATTTGTTATCCAGCTAACGGTGTAAAGATGGTCATACGTGGTCTGCGTCAAAATAAAAGACAATCACAACCATCCGTAGTTGGTTTAGTTTAAAAACTATCAATTATTTAACATTTCTCAGAAAAATACCAATGAAACTACCTGATGGGCCCAAAACTTCTCCCCGATTACTCAATCAATTTGAGACCGATCCCCTTGCCTTTATGGATGCTATGGGCGATCGCTATGGCGACATTTTCACTATTATGTCTGATTCAATACCTCTAGTAATAATCAGCAACCCAGAAGGGATGAAGCAGATTTTTACTAATGCAAAAGAGATTACAGCTTCTGGTAAGTTGAATCAAGGTGGAGAATCAATTGTCGGCAAGAATGGGTTGCTTGCACTAGATGGGTTGCGTCATAGAAATCGCCGTAAGTTGTTGATGTCACCTATGCGCGAAACTCAGACACAAGAATATGGACAGCATATTTGTAGAGTAACAGAAAAAGTAATGAATCAACTGACTTTAGGTAAATCTTTTCTTGCTTACCCCACTATGCAAAAGATTACCTTAGAAGTAGTTTTGCCATCATTATTTGGGTTACATCAAGGAGAGCGTTACGAACAATTTCGACAACTGTTTTCTAATTTAATCAGTTACGCTCGGTCTGGCTGGCTAGATATATCTCTGTCCTACCCTTTTCTAAAGAGGGATTTGGGTCGCTGGAGTCCTTGGGGATACTGGCTTCACTTACAACAGCAATTTGACAGACTACTCCACACCGAAATTGAAGAGCGCCACCAACAAGTAAATCCTTTGCGTACCGATGTATTATCGGAACTGGTCTTGGCTTGCGATGAAATGGGTCAACCAATGACCTATGAATATATCCGAGATTTGTTTCCATCATTGCTATTTGGTGGTCAAGACGCATCAGCCACTGCTATAAGTTGGTCTTTGTACTGGATTCATAGTGTACCTGGTATTCGCGATCGCTTATTAGAAGAACTTGACAGTCTTGGTGAATCCCCAGAGCCTGGGAAGATTATCAAATTACCCTACCTGAGTGCTGTTTGTAATGAATCCCTACGGATTTATCCAACTCAGGTTGTGACATTTCCACGACTTGTAGAATCACCAATTGAAGTAATGGACTACAAATTAGACTCAGGTACCGTGGTAAGAGGATGTATATACTTAACTCATCAACGAGAGGATTTATATCCACAACCAAAGCAATTCAGACCAGAGCGCTTTCTAGAAAAAGAATATTCTCCCTATGAGTTTCTACCATTTGGTGGTGGCGCTCGTCGCTGTCCAGGTGAGTTATTAGCACTTTTTGAAATGAAACTTGTATTAGCAACAATTCTCTCACGCTATCAATTAGCGTTAGCACATAAAAGAGTAGAGAAACCTAAGGCTAGGGGCGTTAACTATCCTCCTGCTAGTGGCTTGAAGATGGTAATGCTTGGGTCACGCTAATAAGTAAATAAATTAAAAATGACTTCACAAAACCAATCTAAAATAAAAAATGAGATACTTCAAGGTAACATCTTAAAACTGATGTTAAAGTTATCAGCCCCTGGCATTCTAGTAATGCTGCTGATTAGCATGAATGCTTTTATTGATGCTCTATTTGCTGGGCAGTTTATTGGAGAAACAGCAATTGCTGGCATATCTTTAGCTCTACCACTTACTGCTATTATAGATGGTTTTGCTTACTTAGTTGGAACAGGTTCAGCTTCTGTCCTGAGCCGAGCTATTGGTGCTGGAGATATAAAAACTCAGTCCAAAATATTTAGCAATTTAATTGTAATGGGTCTTTTTATATCCTTTTTTATTACTATAATTGGCTACAGTTTTAGTGAGGAATTAATTAAATTAATGGGAGGAAGTGGTCAAGTAGCTTTTGCCGGTTCTGAATATTTTAAAACTTATATACTAGGCTCAGTATTTTATATTTTAGCAGTAGCTTCCAACCAACTTATTAAGTCAGAAGGTAAAGTTAGATTAGCTATGACTTTTGCAGGTATTTATGTCATTATTAATATAATTTTAAATCCTATATTTGTTGTAGTTTTTCATTGGGGTATCCGAGGAATTGCTCTTTCTACTGTTATTGCTATGATAGTATTTTGCATAATAAATTTTATATATTTCTTATCTGGTCAAAGTTCTATTCCAGTTAATTATAGAAAGCTTGCTCTAGCAATAAATTTACTTCCGGGAATTTTATCAGTGGGAATGTCAGCACTACTCGCTAATGTTATGGAATTAGTTCAAAATTTTGTTGTTTTTAAATCTATCTCTTATTATGGAACAAATAGTGATATTGCTTTCTACGGAGCAAGTATGAGATTAACTTTATTAGCATTCATTCCTTTAAATGGATTTGTGCAAGCATTACAACCAGTGATTGGCATAAATTATGGAGCCAGAAATTATGATAGACTGAGAAAAGCTTATTTTACTTTTAGTATTTCTGTAACTGCTTTGGCTGTATTATTTTGGTTGCCAATGCAATTATCACCAGAAACATTTTTAAGTTTGCTATTGCCAAATTCGACTTTCACAAACAATGATTTACTCAATTTTCGTGTTTTGAGTTTATTAATACCAACAATAGCTTTTGTTCCCTTTGGTTCAGTTCTATTTCAGTCTATAGGAAAGGGAAAAACTGTTTCTATAATAATTATTTTAAACAATATAGTTTTATTTATTCCATTAGTGGTAATTTTATCAAAGTTACTAGGTGTTAGTGGTATATATTATGGAATGGTTCTAACAGACTTTTTACTTATGATTGTTGCACTTTTATTAACCTTTATTGAATTCAAAAAAATGAATATAAATCATCTATAAAGATAATCATTATTAGACTATCAATATAATTACAATTGTATTGATTTTAAATTTTAGTGATCGCACATACATATCTATTCACCATAAAGTCCACAAAAATGAATCCAAATAATACAGATTTTCAAATCAGCCCAATGGAATGGGTACATGCTTACTGGGTTTCACAGTGTGTCTATGTCGCCGCTAAATTTGGTATTGCTGATTTGCTTAAGGATGGTTCTCAACATTGCGATACTTTAGCTGCTGCAACAAATACACATAGCGATTCTCTATATCGAGTTTTACGGGCGCTCGCCAGTATCGGAATTTTTGCTGAGACACAAACTCGATGCTTTGAGCTAACACCGTTGGCAGATTGTTTGCAAAGCAACGTTCCTGACTCAATTCGTGCTACAGCTATTTTGCGAGGTGAAGAGCACTATTATAAATCCTGGGGAAATTTGATGTATAGCATACAGACAGGAAAAAGTGCCTTTGAAGATTTGTACGGTATGGATTTGTTTAAGTACAACGAGCAAAATCTTAACCGAGGAGAAATATTCGATCGGGCTATGTCTTCGTCAAAAGACGAATATGTCCCATTAATAGAAGCTTATGATTTTTCGTCAATTGACAAGCTAATTGATATTGGTGGTGGTAATGGTAGTTTACTCACTGCTATCCTCCAAGCCTATCCCACAATAAAAGGAGTGTTGTTTGACCATCCAGATGTGATTGACAGAGCTAAGATTTTGCTCGAAACAACAGTTGTGAACGATCGCTGTCAATTAGTAGGGGGAGATTTTTTCGAGTCTGTGCCAGTAGGAGGAGATGCCTACTTGCTCAAGAATGTTCTTCATAACTGGGATGATAAGCGTGCAAAAGATATTCTTAGGCGCTGTCATCATGCTATGAAAGAACAAGGACGACTGTTGGTAATAGACTTCATAATTCCTACTGGCAATGACTTTTTTGCAGGTAAGTTTATGGACGTAAATATGTTGGTAATGTGCCCTGGTGGACGCGATCGAACTGAAGCCGAGTTTGAAGAGTTATTTAAATCAGGAGGTTTCAAACTTACTAAAATTTATCCAACACAATCGGATTTTAGTATTCTTGAAGGAGTTAAAATAGATATCAATTAATAATGAATAGTGCTGAGTTCTGAGTTGAAAAATAACCTATAATATGCAAGGTATCAACCTTCTCCTATAAAGAAGATTCCGCCTAAGTTAGCCCGGCCCGCACGAAGTGCGGGCCGGGCTTGTATCGAGTGCATTAATCAATACTTCGGACAATTTTGAGTTGAGGGAATCGACAAGAAAGCTATCCGCAAAAAAAAGAATTACATTCTTATTCTCCAGTCTATGAAGATCAAACCTAAAATCACGATTGCCGATCGTTTTTTAGTTGGAATACTCTAACAAGATACATCATTGATTATTGTTACTAACTCGAGTAAAGCCAATCAAACACATTCTCGCTAATTAAATACGTCTGTACTACTGGCTAGCGATCGCACTGTGCCAGTGGCGTAAGTCCTGTTGATAATAAAATTGCGTTCAGTCATAGATACCCTATAAAATTTGGGATGTTAGTCATGCTCAGATGCAAAAGCCGCCATAAAATTTCCTTAGTGGCTATGCTTGTACTTGTTATATGCTTTACTTTGGTAAGCGTGCGTTCATTTGGGCAAACAATTATGACATCAGCACCCCAACTACTCACCGACCCATTTTTGCAACTGCCAACTGAAACCTCAGTGCGAGTAGTTTGGTTTACTGAGTTTGCTGGTGTTAATCACACAGTAACCTACGGTGAAAATCTCAAACTAAGTGTTAAGGCAGATACTACCAAACTCACTCGCACGCGTGAAGACCAAGAATCAAGAGTTGGAAACCAAACCAAAGACGGCGAAGTTTATCAAAAACCCGTCCAGCGTGACATTTGGCGACATGAGGCTGAGGTAACTGGGTTAACTGCTGATGTGCGGGTAAATTATCGTGTTACGAGTGTGCGAGAAGACAACGAAAGTTCTAGCAGTAATGTTTTTAGCCTCGCAGCTACTCCCAAACCAGATACACCACTAAAAATTTTACTCACCTCTGACCATCAATTAAAACCGATGACATCGGCAAATCTGCAAAAGGTGGTAGAAACGGTTGGACGAGTCGATGGAGTCTGGTTTGCTGGGGATTTGGTCAATGTTAGCGATCGCGCCTCAGAATGGTTTGATGATAATAGTGGTGGTGCGTTGTTTCCCGGTTTACAAGGTCGTGCTAAATATAACATGACGCACGACGGTGTTAAAACAACCTACACTGGCGGACAAATAATTCAAAATGCACCCATGTTTACTTGTATTGGCAATCATGAGGTGATGGGGCGATTTGCCAGGGTGGGAAGTTTAGATGGTGAATTTGATGATACAATCCCTCGTACAGTTGCTCAAAAAATCTATCGGGACAAATCTTTAATCGATAATTCTTTTAATACTAATACCTACGAAGAGATTTTTTCTTTACCCAAAAGTAAAGAGGGTGGAAAAAGGTATTATGCAGTTACCTTTGGTGATGTGCGTTTGGTGGTACTGTATGCTACGAATATGTGGCGGACTCCCAGCTTAAATGGAAAGCGTAAGGGGAGATATCTCGAAGCTGAAAATGATTTAAATAATCCTGAAGATTGGGGTTATGGACAGGTAATTTATGAGCCAATTGCTAAAGGTAGCAAGCAATATAATTGGCTAGAGTCGGAACTTAACAGCCCTGAATTTCAACAAGCAAAATACAAAGTTGTGATGTTCCATCATCCACCCCATACTTTGGGTGATAATATAGTTCCTGCTTATACAGAGCCAGTACAGATAATTGAACGGGATGGGAATAATATTAAAGCTGTGCGTTACGAATATCCAAAAGATGCAGATTATATTATCCGCGATGTTGTGCCTTTATTAGAAGCGGCTAATGTGCAATTAGTATTTTATGGACATTCTCATTTGTGGAACCGTTTTGTTAGTCCTAGTGGAATGCACTTTTTAGAAACATCTAATGTGGGCAATACTTACGGTGCTGCTTGGGGCGATAGAAAGCGAGAAGTACCAATTGGGTATCAAGAGGATTATGTTAAGCTTGGCGATCCCAATGGGTTAGAACCGATAGGGCCAACAATTGCCCCCTTGCTAGGTGAAGATGGAAAGCCGATGCCTTATATTGCGAGTAATGATATTACGGTTTTTAGTATCTTTGATACTGCAACGGGTACGATAAGTAGTTATCGTTTTGATACTCGCAAGCCTGATTCGGAAGTCTTGAAGTTTGACGAATTTAAGTTGAATCCCCAATGAGTTACTGACGAGAATATGAAAGCGTAAGGACAATTTAAATAAACTTGTTGTTGAATAAGATGAATTAAGCCTTCAAAGTCAAACAAGAAAAATTTTTTAGGTGCTTTCTCGGTATCTGCTTTGCGATTTTTTGCAATATAAAGCAACAGGTCTAATCATTCGTGGGCAGGCAAAAACAAAGCCGGGGGAGCAAGGTGACAGAAATAAAGACACCGAGAGATTCGACGATTCGGAGACTATTTGCACTATCGATGAACCGATGTGCATTTCCAAGCTGCACTAATGCCATCATAGATTCCAGTACAAACAACAACATCATACTGGGCGAAGTGTGTCATATATGTGCCCAGAATCCTGGTGGTCTTCGATACAACGCACAACAAACCTCAGAAGAAAGACATTCCTTTGAGAATCTAATTCTTCTTTGTAAAAACCACCACAAAGTAATTGACGCTAAGGAGAACCTTCATAAATACACCGTAGAATACTTGACATGCATAAAGGCAGATCGCGAAGAAAACGCAAGGAAAGCAGAAATCGAAGTCTCTGCATTGTCTGATTCCCTGGTCGCCGAACTTCAAAAAACGATGGAAAGTCAGTTGCGGACAACTGTTTATATGGACTTTCACGGTGCACAACTGAAAGCAGGTGGAGAAGGTGGGTCTCATGGCGGTGCTGGTGGCGAGGGCGGAATAATCAACATAGTCGGTGTTACTCCAGCAGGATTTCACGAACCAATCGACGTTCACGGTAGAGAAGGGCAAGTTCCCGGTGGAGGTGGAGGTGGTGGTGGTCTAGCTACCTATAGAGGCCGCCCGGCAGACGTGGATGATCTTGAAAACGGACTCCAGATATCCGCCATTTTTCTTGCCAATGCGATCCAAGTACAAGGTCTCTTTTCTGTACTTGGCGGCGGGTGGGCGTACTATGAGGTTCCGTCACTGCCATACAATCTGCAACTCAACCTGCTCTGCGTTGTCGAAACTGGCACTATCCCTATAAACACACTCCTTCGGATTGACTACTCTGTTAAAGATGCCGAAGGTCATACTGCCTTGGTCTCTCATTATGATTTACCGATATCACAGACGACTGCTCAAATACGTCGATGGTCTGTTCCGTTATTCCTGTCTTTAAAAATAAACTGTATTGGTATATGGCGTATCATGGTGTCTTCCGGGTCGCTCCCATTGGCCAGTCACGACATTGAGTTTCGCCTAGTAGGTTAAAAGGAGAGGACGTTGAACCACAACCCCCTATAGGAGCGCACAGTTAGCTGTGTGCGCCTAACCTATGAGTTTCTAAAAATTTTGGATTATAGACTGCTAATCGCTTCAGCAACTAGTTTAGAAACAAAGGGCAAAACATCCCGACTCTTAGCTTGGGCTTTACCTTCAGTAAATACTACTAAAAGGTAAGGACGCTGTTCTGGTAACTCAATATATGCAGCATCATGGCGAACTTGACTTGTCCAACCTGCTTTTGACCAAATTTGAGCATTTTTAGGAAGTCCACCACCTAAGAAACCTGTTACTTGATTTTCCTCGCTGTCAGGTGACAAATCATCGAGAGTCCGTTTTAGTAAAGCCATCATTGCTTGCGATCGCCCACTTGAAACGGCAACTCCACCTACAATACTATGCAGTAACCTGGCGATCGCATTTGTTGTCAACATATTACGATTTTCCAGTAACTCTCCCACAAAGGCCCGTTCCCGTCCATAAGGGCCATCACCCCAAGTTTTTTGACAGACGTTAATCGTCTCCATTTCTTCCCAACCCAAAGATTGGTAATAGCGGTTAATGATATTACGCTGATATTTCCAGGTTTCAAAGGGCCCAGTTGGTAATTCTGGCCCGGATGTAGTACCACTTAAAATATCCACAACCAAGCTGGTAGCATCGTTACTAGAATCGACAATCATATCCCGCAAAGCGCGTTCCAACTCCTTGGAGATTTGACTCATGCCTTTTTCTAGCCATTCATTTACCGCCACTAGGTAAAATAGCTTGACTACACTGGCGGGATAAATTCGTTCAACACCGCGATAAGTAAAACCACGGACTGGATGTTCCCAAAAAGCTTTGGGAGTCAGCGCCCCACCAGTATTTACTAGCACTGGTGGATCGTAAACAACCCAAGTCAAGGCAATTTGATTCCGGGCTAAAGTCGGAAATGCTGCCCAAGTTGCATCTAAAATGCCATTACCAATATTTTCGAGTTGTTCGTCTTTATTAAAAAAAATCATTCTCTAATAATGTCCTTTAATCTAAAATCCAAAATCCAAAATCCAAAATCAGGGGAGTATCAGTGTTTAGCTGACCTGAATTTATATGATTCTCCTGAATGTACGCGTTTATCAACTCAATCTGCATCTGGAAGACATTTGTGGGTAACATCAAATCATCAAAATTTAGCGGTCGAGGTGTATTTATGTGAAGATGACTATCCTGGCTGGATCTCTGTTTCAGATTTTGATTCATTACAACCTGCTACTGTACCTTATCAAGTGGCAACATTTTCTGAATCTGAGATTAAAAAACTCCTAGCAGAGGTTATTGCCTTTACCCAAAAAGCGATGCAACAATCAAATTATTACCTTTGGGGTGGTACAGTTGGGCCAAATTATGACTGTTCTGGGTTGATGCAGGCGGCGTTTGCTTCGGTGGGTATTTGGCTACCCAGAGATGCTTATCAACAGGAAGGATTCACCCAAGCAATTACTATTGCAGAATTAGCAGCCGGGGATCTGGTATTTTTTGGAACTAGCCAAAAAGCAACCCATGTCGGGCTTTATTTAGCAGATGGTTATTACATCCATAGTTCTGGGAAAGATCGAGGACGGGATGGGATTGAGATTGATATTCTCTCGGAACAGGGAGATGCTGTTAGTCTGTCGTATTATCAGCAGCTGCGAGGGGCTGGGAGAGTTTTTCAGAGTTACGAACCACGAAGACGCAAAGGGCGCGAAGAAATATGAGGAGTGGGTTGGTCGATCAGGGATTGAGTGACGAGAATGGGACTATTTCCGTAATTGTCCCAGATGTTTCGGTGGTAGTGCCGATACATGACGAGGTGGAAAGTTTGCCGCTTTTACTAGAAGCGATCGCATCTACTTTATCTTCTAGTCAGGTAAATTATGAAATCATCTGTGTGGATGATGGTTCTACGGATGGTTCCGGGGATTTTCTCAAAAAAGAGGCGCAAATCCGCACTGATTTAAAGGCGGTAATTTTGCGTCGCAACTACGGACAAACTGCGGCGATGGCTGCTGGGTTTCATTATGCAGTCGGGAAAGCGATCGTTACTTTAGATGCCGATCTCCAAAACGATCCGGCTGATATCCCTATGTTATTAGGAAAGCTGGATGAGGGTTACGATTTGGTGAGTGGTTGGCGGCAAAATCGCCAAGATGGTGCTGTAAATCGGTTACTTCCTTCCAAAATTGCCAACTGGCTAATTCGCCGCACCACTAGCGTCAATATTCATGATTATGGCTGTTCGCTGAAAGCCTATCGTGCAGAACTGTTGGCAGATATGAACCTCTACGGCGAACTACACAGATTTTTACCCGCTCTGGCATACATTGAAGGAGCTAGAATTACTGAAATACCCGTGCGTCATCACGCCCGTCGCTTTGGTCGGAGTAAATATGGAATTTGGCGGACATTTCGGGTGTTGATGGATTTGTTAACCATTCTGTTTATGAAAAAATTCCTCACCCGCCCAATGCACGTTTTTGGACTGTTGGGCTTGATTTCAATGGTTTCGGGGACAGCGATCGGAATTTACCTGACTTTTGTCAAATTGGCTTTAGGTGAGATGATTGGCAATCGTCCCTTGTTAAGTTTAGCAGTTCTGCTGCTAGTAACTGGAGTGCAGTTATTTTGCTTCGGTCTTTTGGCAGAATTACTCATGCGTACATATCATGAATCCCAAGGGCGGCCTATCTATCGGGTGCGAGAAGTAGTAGCAAAAAATGTTAAGTAACGTAACAATAGTCATTAGTCATTAGTCATTGGTCATTGGTCATATCATGTCTGGATAAATACTTGTCATTACGAACGCAGCGATAGCGAAGTGAAGTAATCGCAGAGTCCGCAGCGATTGCTTCGTTCCACTCCGTTTCACTCGCAATGACATATCGTAAGTGATTAAGCGGACTTGGTATGATTGGTCATTGGTAAAGAGTTAAGTCTCGTTCATTTTGAAATTTGGAGTTTTTCAAAAGAGTAGAACTTACGCAAAACTACACGCGGTAGGGGCAATTCATGAATTGCCCCTACCCGAAAATCAAGGTTTCTAAACAAATGACAAATGACAAATGACAAATCACAAATCACAAATGACAAATGACAAATCACAAATGACAAATCACAAATGACAAAAAACCAATTAAATTGCATCTACCTTGAAAGCATTTAATACTTTTGATACCGAACTACGGCGCAACCTGCTTGTTTTATTTACAGCAGGTTTATTATTCTGGTCGAGTTTGTCTGCACTCTTACCAACCTTACCGCTTTACATCGATGATGTGGGCGCAAGTAAGCAAGAAATTGGGATTGTAATGGGTAGTTTCGCTATTGGCTTATTGTTATCTCGCCCGACGCTGGGACGATTAGCCGATGAACGCGATCGCAAAATTGTCTTGCTGATTGGTACGATAGTAGCCGCGATCGCACCCTTTGGTTACTTGGCAACCCAATCAATTGGGCTATTAATCCTGGTGCGAATTTTTCACGGCATTAGCGTTGCTGCTTTTACCACTGGCTACAGTGCCTTAATCGCAGATTTAGCCCCCGCAGAAACTCGTGGCGAAATCATTGGTTACATGACTCTGGCAACTCCCCTTGGTTTGGCAATTGGCCCTGCCTTGGGTGGGTATTTAGAAGCTACAAGTGGCTACGGGATATTATTTCTGTTATCTGCCGAATTGGGTTTTGTCGCTCTTTTGGCGATTGTACAAGTTACTAAGGAGCCAGTGAAGACACAAGAGCAAACTAAGGCTGAGGATCGCAATTTTTGGCAAATTTTGAGCAGTCCACAGGTGAAAGTTCCAACTATAGTTATGTTGCTGGTTGGTTTGTCTATCGGTGCTGTACATACCTTTGTGTCATTGTTCCTCAAATCCAGTCAGGTAGACTTCAACGGTGGACTGTTTTTTACAGCTTCGGCAATTTCTAGTTTTAGTATCAGGGTGTTTGCTGGTAAGGCAAGCGATCGCTTTGGTCGTGGTTTATTTATCACCTTTGGTATTTTTTTCTACGTTCTAGCGTCAATACTGCTATGGCAGGCTCACAGTGCGATGTTTTTCTTATTGGCCGCGATCGCTGAAGGTGCTGGTGGTGGTACACTCATTTCCATGATGATTACTCTGATGGCAGATCGCTCACTGCCACAAGAACGGGGGCAAATTTTTGCTCTCTGCGTAGCTGGGCTTGACCTGGGAATTGCGATCGCTGCTCCTCTTTTGGGTAGCATCGCAGAACTTGTAGGCTACCGCGATATGTTTGGCTATGGTGCTGCGATCGCTTCTCTAGCACTGATAATCTTCCTCACCCAATCGAGCAAAGATTTATCCAACTCCCTACGCTTTGCACTAGGACTGGCTCCAGATGCTTATGCATTGAAAAACTTAAAAGTTAGGAGTGAGGAACTTTAACTCCTCACTCCTAACTTTCAACTATTAACTTTAAAATACGGGCGAGGAGGGATTCGAACCCCCGACACCGTGGTCCGTAGCCACGTGCTCTAGTCCACTGAGCTACACACCCTCACTGACAATTTATATTAACACGTTCTAACTAAATGACGCAAGATAATTTTTCATCTAATTTTGCTAGCTTAAGCCATCTAGATCAACAGGGACAGGCACAGATGGTAGATGTGACGGGTAAAGCACCCACTATTCGCCAAGCAGTAGCTGCTGCCAATGTGCGAATGTTGCTAACAACCTTCACTGCTATTCAAGCCGGAAATGTCCCAAAAGGTGATGTGCTGGCAACTGCAAGATTAGCAGGGATTATGGCAGCCAAGCAAACAGCCGCTTTAATTCCTCTGTGTCATCCGTTGCCTTTGCAAAAAATAGCGGTTGAAATTATACCCGATCCGCAACTGCCTGGTTATCAAATTCAAGCCACAGTCAAAACTAAAGCTGAAACTGGTGTAGAGATGGAAGCTTTAACTGCCGTTTCTGTGGCTGCGCTGACTTTATACGATATGGCAAAAGCCTTAGAGAAGTCGATTCAAATTGAATCGATTCGTTTAATAAGTAAAAGTGGCGGGAAATCAGGAGATTATTGCCTGTTAGAGGAATAACTTTTTGGGGAATGGGGAATGGGGAATGGGGAATTGGGAATTGGTTATTAATTCTTCTCCCTCATCCCCACTCCTCATTCACGGCAGATTGTCAGGATCAATGCCGAGATTACGCAAATATGCTGCTAACTGTTCAGCGCGTTGACGTTCTTGTTCGGCGCGTTGACGTTCTTGTTCAGCGCGTTGGCGTTCTTGTTCTACCAATAACTCAGCTTGTTCTGCCCGTTGATTAAGTTCCAGCGAATTCAAAAATCTTTGTCCATCTGGATGGTAAATTACTAACTCCCCAAGCCCCGTTTGAAATCTAATTCCTAAGCGGGGGCTTGTCCAACCATCCATTTGCCATAGCTTATTCAAATGGTTATTTTGCCGCAACCAGCCATCTAGTTGAAAGCTTTCAGGATCGTATAAATAGTATTCTTCAACACCGTAAGTATCGTAAAACTCCAACTTCCGCTCCATTTCCTTGGTATCGTTACTATAAGAAAGAATCTCAAAGACTACTTGCGGTGGAATATTATCTTCTTGCCACTGACGGTAGGAACGACGTTTTCCCTTTGATCTACCGAAGACAACCATTACATCAGGTGCAGTCGGTGTAATCAGCCGAGAACGGACGGGATACCAAAGTAAATCTCCCGCAATCAAAACATTCTCTTTATTAGCAAACAGAATCTCTAAATTCTCCTTAATCAGGACAATCCAACGATATTGTTCTGTATTGTCTGCCATTGGTTTGCCGTCACTATCTGGATAGAGGAGATCGGGGTCTATTTGCTCAAAGATCGTCATCTGATTTAACCCAGTGGCTCTTGACTTACAATTCAATTATGACTGGCAATTCAATTATGACTGGTTGTAAGGGTCTAATAGCAAGCATTGCCACAAAAACCTTAGAATAAATAGGGTGTATTGAAATCTGTAACAAATATTTATGCCTCCTCGTTGGCCTCGCAAACCCGATCGCAAAGACCCTGATTATCGCAAGATCGATGACCGGATGAATTTTGCCACCCATGTAGCGATCGCTGCTACGATTAACTCTGGCTTGTGGTTTTTCCACATTTTGAAAGATACTACCTGGGAGTGGCTGCCTTTGCTGACTTTAAGTTGGACAGGAATAGTGTTAGCGCATCTGATTTATATTAGTGCGATCGCTAACTACACCGAAGCTCCAACCAAATCCACCTGAAGACGGACTGCTAATGCTAGGGCGATTGTAACCTGTGGTAGTGGAATCAGCCTTTTAATTGAGTGATAATGTAAAAAAGCCTGAGATTTCGCGCTCTTTCTTAATTTAGGGTTATTTTTATGGCTAAGACTAATACTACGGAACTACTAGAAGCCCTAGCAGCTGAAATTGGCGAAAGTGTCTATATGGACATTGCCAAATGGCATCTTTATTTATCTAATGCCAAACTGCATACCCTTGTTGCTGAACGACTGTATCCTTTAATTACTTCTAACAGTGTAAATGAAGACCAAGTTTTAAAAGTCTTGCAATCAATTACAGTAAAAATTGGCGGCGGTAGAAGTGAACTTCCTTTAATCGATTTACTACCACTGCAATGCCAGGTTACTTTAGTTGATATTTTGGAGAAATTTCAACGCGATTCATAATTGCTAAAACCAATATTATCTTAGTTAAGCAATTTTATTAATCAGCACTTCCTGATTCAGTTTTGTCTGCTGAATTAGGTATAACTTTGCTGTCTCAATTTTATAAAAATTAACTCTACAGATACACACAGATTAACCTCGTGTAATTCATCTGTGGACATCTGATAAAAATTTCCTTTAACAATTAAGGAATCTCCGCGTTCAAAATCAGTTTAGATTTGAGCGAGTTTATGTTGAGACTCGCTTTGAACTTTCATGCAAACTCATTGAGGCAATTTCTATGCTTTTACAAATCAAAGATAGTGACAAATTGGTGAAAATTCTCGAAATTCAAGAATTGCTCGATCCTAATAGTAACGTCGTTCAAGGACGAGAACAAAAAGGTGAAGAAGAACAACCACCTGATAGTTTTAAAAAAGAAAATCTCGTTTTTCCTTCTGGTGAAGTTCTACCACGCTGTTGGTTAGATGCCGACTATAGACAGGACAACGGTTAATCGACTAGATCCCCGACAATTTTTACTAAGTCGGGGATCGATAGTTGTCGGTAAACACGGGTATTTCACGATACTTTAAATAATGGGCATTGCACAGTAGAACACCTCAACTCATCCCTTGATTATGCAACGCCAGAATTGCTATAGATTCCAAACTCTTGACCCTAGCATTTCTACTTACCCGCCTAAAGTCCGTGTATAAATTACCTGACCTTTAGAATCGTAGAGGAAAAGGGGCAAGTTGGCATTGTCACCAATTACAGCTAAGGCTTCCCGTAAGATTTGCAAGTGATTGGTAACGTCAATAGCAGTACTAGAATTTTCAGAATAAGGATTAGCCAAGTTATTTTGCCTTATTTGGTCATACTCAGGGGTTAGCCGGACAATAATTCCTGCATTATCTATGCTAAAGGTGCAAATCCGAATTCCATTAATACAGGTTTTATCCAAGTCAGTGCGGGTTTGTTGGAAACTACTAACAACTTGTAGTTTTTCTTGTGCTTGTTTAAGGGCTATTGAATAGGGTTCGATGAGAGACTGAGCCTGAGTATAGTACAAACTATCTTGGGAAACTTTTTTAGCAGTTTGCAAAGCCTGATCCCAGTATGTAGCTGCTGCTTGCCATTGGTTTTGTTGCTGATATATTTTGGCTTGGTTGGCAGCGCTAACGGCTTGTTGGTAGGTTTTAGCGGCTAATTGTTCTTTCGTCGCGCGATCGCGTGCTGCTACTAACTTAGGTCTATAATCTATCAACAGCTTTGCGGCTTCTTGGTATCCAGAGCTAGTTAGGGGAATGCTATTCAAAGCATTAATTGCCACCAACCAAGTAGACTGCACCTTTTGCCAATCATTCAAAGATTTGGCAGTAGTTTCCCGGTTCTCAGCAGCACTAGCTACAGCTTTTGCTGCTGTCAGTTTTTTGAGCCATTTTTCCTCAATAAATATCTGCTGATTTACAGCGTGCAAACGGACACGATAATTAAGTAATTTACCCTGCACTAGCCCATAGAGTTCACTACTAGAACTTATAGTTTCTAGGGGCGCTATAGCTTGTCGCCATAAATGCTGTCTAGCTTGTAATTCCTCTAGGCTAGATGCAGGAGTTTGAACTTTTTCTGTCGCCAAAGATCCCGTCTGCAAAGCCTTGACCACCTGGTTGATTTTTTCTGACCGTCCCGACAAACTTGCTTTTAGTTCTTCCGACTCCTGGTAACGGGGCGACCAACTAGGAATTACATTTAGGGCGGCGCTGGCTGCTGCAAGTTGTTGTTGTATAGCTACTAATTCTTTTTCAGACTTGGCGCGGCGCATCAGTTGTGGAGACTTTGTTTTTAATTGCTCGGCAGTTTGTATTTCTTTACACTCAGACATCACACAAGGGCGAGTCAATAAATAAGCACCACCGCCTAAAACTACAATCCCCACTAAGGCTGCACCCAGTAAGATGGGTTTGATTTGAAATCCTGGCTTTGAAGTCGGGAAATTCGACGCATCTGCAAATGGGTCAAACGGTTCCTCCTCCTCAGCCTCATCGAATGATGGAGAATAAGTCAGAGCCGATGAAGAAAGTGGAGAAAAGTATTCCTCCTCTGCTTCCCCTGCTCCTCCATCCCCCCATCCTCCCCTCTGCTTCAAAGCCAAGAAACATTTGGCATAAGGGAGTTGTTCGCCAAAAACTCTGAGGAAACATTGCACTTGCCCATCTCTGTGGGGTGTTACAGACTGAAGTACTTCCTCAATTACTGCAAAGACGATCTGAGCGTCAACTATTACATCTGATTCATGTTGCATTAAAACCATTAGCCCGTCTTTATTGACGGCGCATTTAACCTCGAAGACTTCAGCCGATGAGACTTCTACAAGCAATTGTTCCTGCAAAGTTTTGGCTAAAAGCTGTAAATCTTCCTGCTGGACTGCTACCTTCATAGAGCTTTTCCGCTCAACTTCTATATTGTTTTGATTATCTTTAAGGGAATGAAATGAACTTTTGAGGTTTGTTGAATGCAAATGCACAGTTTAACGAACCACAGCCTGAAAATCTGAACGACCAACTTTCTAACACAAATTCTGACTTTTCACCAAAAATTAAAAAAGCAGTTATTGTTCGCGGCGCTACATTTTTAACTCCCTAGATACAAAATTAAATAATCTGTCTTCAGATATAAATTACAAATAAAAAATGGGAATAATAGAGTTTTTGAGTATTTTCACTGCATTATTTTGCGACAGTTAAATTCACAATAGCTACTAAGTAGGCAGGCACAAATAAATATAACTATGTAACGAAAAGTAAAAGCGGTGAAAACCTTGTGATTGCTTCACTCCACTTCGTTGCGTTCGCAATGACATAGTTATAAATTTTCTCACCCACCTACTTACTCTGCAAAATCATAGTTGCAGAGCAGTTGTGAAAAACTTATCTAAAGGTTAAGGAAATGATACTAGGTCAGAGGGTTTTGACAGAAATGCTAGTTATCTTCTATGCTGGGGAACTTACTGAAAAGATTAATTACGTGTTGTGGCTCTGGCACAACCAGGCTGGCGAGCAAAATTAATGTGTCTCTTATGCTGAATTCGATAAAATCGATCCGTGAAAAATAAATTTTTATAGCTGCCAAAAGCTTAACTTTGAAATAAAAGTGCTGCAAAATATTAAGACAGCACTCACCAAAAGCTTGGAAAGTGTAAATACAAGGTGTATCAATGGATTTATTAGAGTATCAAGTTAAAGAATGGTTTGGGAAGATAGGCATTCCGGTATTGCCCTCCCAACGAATTGACCATCCTACAGATTTGAAACGTTTAAAAATTCGCTTTCCAATTGTACTGAAATCTCAAGTACATGGAGCGGAACGGGCAAAAGCGGGTGGAGTCAGGTTTGCCGAAACGACAATAGATGCGATCGCAGCAGCGCAAAATATCTTTAGTCTACCAATATGGGGCGAATTGCCAGAAGTTGTACTGGCAGAATCGCAATACGACGCGAACCAGGAATTTTATCTCGCGGTGGTTTTAGATACTGCTGTTTGCCGACCAGTACTTTTAGGTTGCAAAGAAGCAGACATTGATTGGGAATCTGCTGGAGAAAAAATGCACCATGTTGTCGTGGAACAGGAATTTTCGCCATTTTATGCCCGACGGCTGGCTTTGAAAATGGGTTTACAGGGAACGCTGATGCAGTCGGTAAGCAGCGTTTTGGAGAAAATGTACCACTTATTTGTGCAAAAAGACCTGGATTTAGTCGAAATAAATCCCTTGGCAGTCAGTGCCAATGGTCAAGTTATGGCTCTTAATGGTAAAGTCAGGATTAACGAACGGGCAATCAAGCGCCATCCAGACCTCGCCGAGATGGCAGCAAAAATTATCAGCCGTCATACCAGTACTGAAATCAATGGGATTTTGGGTGATTGGGATAGTATAAAAATGCATGGGAAAATCGGTATTTTAGGTAATGGTACTGGTTCAGTAATGGCAACTTTGGATTTAGTAGCCAATGCTGGTGGCAACCCAGGTGTTTGTTTAAATCTACGTCATGCTTTCCTCACAGATACTACACCAACTACCTTCCGCGATCGCCTAGAGACAGGTCTGAAAATCCTGGAAGCTGACAAAAGCATTCAAGTAATCCTCATCAACTTTCTGGGTAGCATTCCTCAAACTGAGGAAGTCGTTGAAGTTATAGCCAGAGTTGTGCAGCAAGACAACAGCGAACTGGAATCACAAGTTGTGCGTTCTAATGGCAGTAAAAGTCGCCAAGAACGGAATTTTAAACCCTTAGTTGTCCGTCTTGCTGGTTCTGAATTTAATGCTGCGAGAAAATATTTAGCAACACTAAAAACCCACAGCGATGCGCTACTCGTGGTAGAAAATTTAGATGAAGCAGTAGCGGCAGCAGTTCGTCTTGCTAAACCAACTGCTAATAAAAAGTAGTGACTATCATTTTGTTCCAAATCAAAAATTATTAATTTTTACCACGAAAATATATCGTTGGGCATTGGGCATTGGTTATTTCCCCTGCTCCCTGCTCCCTGCTCTTCTTGCTTAGTGGCTTAACTCACTGGGTTGTCAAACTTACGGTAATTTTTTATGAACCTAACGCCAGAAAGTAAAGTATTAATTCAAGGCTTTTGTGAATTTATATCAGGCACTCATGTTGCTCAAATGCAAGCTTATGGCACGAATTTGGTCGCTGGTGTCAATCCAGGATGTGGCGGACAGGAACTACATGGACTGCCAGTATTTGACTTAGTAGAGGAGGTAATAGAACAATTTGGGGTAATTGACACAACAATTATTTGTGTAGATCCTTACGACGTTCTAGATGCGGCATTAGAAGCGATCGCATCTCATATTAGCCAAATCATTATTATCACTGCTGGCGTGCCACCTTTGGATATGGTGCAATTACTCCGTAAAGCCGAAGCCTGTGAAACTTTGGTAATCGGGCCCAACAGTCCGGGGATCATTGTACCGGGAAAAATTCTTTTAGGTACTCAACCTAGCGAGTTTTATACTCCTGGATCTGTGGGGATCGTTAGTCGTAGTAGCACTCTCACTTATGAAGTTGCTTACGAATTAACAAAAGCAGGTTTGGGACAGTCAATTAGTGTCAGTATTGGTAGCGATCCGATCGTTGGTTCCTCCTTTCTCCAATGGTTGCAAATTCTGGATGAAGACGAAACTACAGAGGCGATCGTTTTAGTCGGTCAACCTGGCGGTGGTAGTGAAGAAGCAGCAGCCCGGTACATTGCTGAGGCAATTGATAAACCAGTCATTGCCTACATTGCAGGAAGACTTGCGCCACCAGGAAAAACTTGGCGACAAACAGGGACTTTAGCAACCGTTATCGGCCGCGAACCGAACTTTGGTACAGCCCAAAGTAAATTAGCTGCTTTAAAAGAAGCGGAAGTTCCAGTCGCTGAACGCCCTTCTCAGATTCCAGAATTATTGAGAAAGGAGATTAATTAATTACAAAAAGCGAAGCAATAATCGGGCTTCGTCTGCCAGTTCTAATCCATGAGTAATGGCGATCGCTCTGGCTGCGATAATGTCGTCAAAAGTTCGCCCAAAGCGTTGCTCAAGCCAGCTGTGACGAGATTCGTTTTGTACTATTTTTAACAACCTCCCTACTATTAAACCAAAATGAAGTGCCGCTAAAGCAGTATATGTAAAGCGCACCACACACTCATCCCCATTCCAGCCAGCAGAACGCAACCCCGCTAAGTAACCCTCAAGCACAAGTTTTTCCAGGGGTATTAGTGATGAACCATTAACGAATAATAAGAAAACGCTGTCTAGCACCAAATTTATGATGTCTTCTCCCAACACACCATAGCCAACAAAAGACCAATCAATGAGAACAGTTTGGTCATCGCCATAAGCATTACGTCGAGAAAACAAATTGTTAGGCGTAATATCAAAGTGGCAGAGTGTATGGGGTGCTTTGTCTACAGCATCGAGGAAGGTGTGGCGATCGCTCCACAAGTTCATCACCCGATCGCCTATATTTGGGGAAAATATCTCTTTTAGTAGTGGGTGCTGCCATGCAGTCGGTTCTCGCCACGCTTCTAAAGCAGTATTATCAATATTGGACACCCATACCCTATGCCAGTCACGACTCAGCCAAGACTCAGAAGGTAACGATCGTGCCATTACATAGCTTCCTTGTAAATAGCCAAGGTGACGAGCCGCCACACCGAAGCGTTCCAAGTCCCAAGTCGTGCCAGGACTGCCCTGAATATCTTCCAGCCACAGCCAGAGAATATTAGCAGACGGCTGTGTAACCGTGAAACAACGGGGGGCTACTAAGTCGCCACTCAAATTATCGAGGATTCCTGATGTATAGATCAACGCCTCGCGCTGCCAGTAATTCCAGTGTGTGGGGTCTTGAGAGGAATTGAAAATAGAGCCAACATTCTTTGGTTGTAGGTGCAAAATCTTCAGAATTACCGACCAAGATAATTGTTCGCTGCCATTGTTAGCAATACCAGCGATCCGCCACAAACCGGCTGTAACGTTATTAATAATATGGTGAGCGATCGCATCGGCGTGCCATTGGCTCAGAGTGGCAGTTTTACTGTCAAGTATACGACGGACAACGGTCGTTAATGTCACCTCATCAATTAGCAGATGTGCGGCAGGTAAAATCATAAATGAAAAATCTCACATCCAACTATAGAAACCCACTAAGTAGGTCGGCGTAAATAATTATCATTTGAATAAAGCAGGGGGGAAAAGGGTTTAAGTCTTATTTTCTTTTCTTCACACAGTTTGGTTTTATTGTGCTTACTTATAGCAATCCTAAATAAGTCGTGAAAATATCCGATTCCTCTCTCTGCGTTCTCTGCACCTCTGCGGTTCGTTTATTTTTACAAATGATTTAGAACTGCTATATTCAATCTGCTGCATTCAACAAGCATTGCATCTTAATACAATGTCACCCCCTGGTTATAAGCATTAACAAAACTCGTGTAGTCATACTCGACTTGAGTTGCATAGCGCTCTTTTATTACTCCGAAAAAATAAAATATTGGTAGGTTGGGTTGAACGAAGTGAAACCCAACAAAACCAGAGATTGTTGGTGTTGGGTTTCGTTCCTCAACCCAACCTACGCCTAAATTCATCAAAGTCCTTAAAAATAAGGGTGGATGATTTTTATCCGACGAGAGTCATAAAAGAGCGATAGTCCACTGCAAAGTTAACAATTTCGTCTTTGAATACAGACTTGTTACCGCCCACAACATCAGTAACTTCTTTATCAACACTTACAGAAACGATCGCAGCATCATAGTCTTTATCAGAGATGGCATGGTTCTTGGCAACGACCTTCCCTGCATATCCCATTGCATCCATGAACTTTGACTTAGTGGTTAGTAACGTATAGTCAAAGTCCACTTGGTAGGGTGATTTTTCATGCAGCATGAAAGGGATGCTACTGACCGTAGTGTAGCCAACCAAGGGATCGGTATTAGAGAGCATCGCTTTTATGGCGATTGCTACTCGCGCCCCTTCTTGGTTTCCGTAAACTGAAGTTGGTAGCAGACCTGGAACAGCGATCGCAACTGCGCTACTACCTTCCTGCTTCATCTCCAAAATGCGATCGTCGTCGGTTGCTGAACTTGGGCCTTCAATTAGCAAGTAATATCGGTACTTACCAAGACTACCAGTGCCGGAACCTAATTTGAGTCGAATATCCTTGAGGGTATAGTAACTATTGTTGTAGCGCTTACTACTAGAAATTGAAGCAATGTAGCTGTTCATAGCTCCAGCAATATCTGAATAGGTGCTGCTGGATACAGGCTGGAGTTCCGAGGTTGTCTGGAAAACTCGATTGTTACTGTTGTTTAATTGCGTGTATTTAGTTAGCAAGCTAGAACGGCTCTTACCTGATGTATTTTGAATTAAATCTTTGACTACACCATTCGTATTGCTGGATTCTAAACGATATGATAGCTCATCATTGGTTCCCTTAAAGTCGCTCATCTTATTCAGATAAGCATCCAAGAAATTCCGCACAATATCTTGAGCATCACTTGAGCTAAGACCGTTTTCTTTAGCTGCCAACAGAATAGAAACTGCCATGCGTCGCAAGTCCCAAACGTAGGGGCCAAGATAGCCTTCATCAAAATCAGTGGTGTCAAAAACGTTGTTATCATTGCCATCTCTCATTCCCCCAAGATTTTGCAGATGCATATCTCCTTCTAACCAAATGGCTGAGGTTGAAGAATTTACAAAACCGGAGCTTGGCAAGGTCTGCATATCACGATAAAAAATACTATCTGTTCCCCGATAAAAGGCGAAGGGGCTAGCTGTCATCTTTTGCATCTTTGTTGCCAGTTCTTGAGGCAATTGAGAAGCAAATGGATGGTTATATTGATAAATTTCATTTTCCACCCAACTTGAACGGGGAGTTGCAGCTTGAACTGGAGATGCCAACCCCAAAATTAAAATTAAGACAACTACAATTGCAGATATGTGTTTAGGCATGACAATCTCTTAAGTGTAAAAAATTGACTTTTGCTAGACTTTTGCCTCTAGGCAATAATCCAACAACAATCCTTTTACCACCTTGAGCTATAGCTTGAAAAGTGATTTAAAGCACAATGCAATCACTGTTCAGGGTAACTGGAAGTTTTGGTGATCCACTCTTAGTTCAAAAATTGCACAAGTATTTATTCCCTGCCTCCCATCCTGAAGAAGAATTTACCTCCCCCTGCACTATGTCCACTACCTTCTGGCAG
>NZ_NOLK01000072.1:0-36987 GCF_002245985.1 Nostoc sp. 'Peltigera membranacea cyanobiont' 232 | reverse complement strand
TTTGACCCCCTGTTTTTCAAGGGCATTCGCCTGTTTCCCCTTATGGGCTTTCGGTTTAATCCCCTCCTGTTTTTCAGCGTCATAGCGGACATCGTTCACCCCTGCCTTTTCAAGGGCATCATTGACGCAAACGTAGTATTCACGCCGGAGTTTCATAATTTCGGTATCCTGCCCCGACTTTACCCCGTCAAATTTGCGGTAACGCTTGCCGAATCCCTCCGCGTGTACTTCCCGCATGGGAACCAGAAAATGAAAGTGGGGATTATCCCCGCCGTCACTTGCCTTTTCCTCATGAAAAGCCACCGCAACCGATAACCCCCGTTGATTGATTTTATGGGCGAAGGTTTGGGCTAATTCCCAGTTTTCCTCACGCGATAATTCACGCGGTCCGGCGACCTGAAAATCCTTGGCGAGTAAAGCCGAATTCCGCCGGTTATGCCCGTCTTCCGCTTTCTCAATTGCATTGCCAAACTGTGACCAGTTATTACTATGCATCCACTCCGGCGCGTTTTCAGGTGCGAATATCTGAGCCTCTATGACTCCTTTGCGGTTGCTGTAATGGTGGGTTTTATCCAGCTTCTCATCATGCAGATCCTGCCCTGAGCGGTAGGCGCAGGCGGCAACCGCATTATCTGGTCTGCTTTTATTTCTACTGATAATTGCAGTACCAAAATGTAAGGTTTTAGTGACCATCTTACCCCTATAAGGAAGATAAACTATAAAAACTATGCGCTTAAAGCTATAGTTTTTATAGGCTTAAAAGCTATAGTTTTTATGCGCTTATAATGCTGTAAGTCAGTGAAAATATTTAATAAGTAATTCGGTTGATTCTCGTATTTAAATGATAGGATGCATTCAATCTTATTTGATGTTTGTGGCTAGGAACTTATGGCTTTATTAAACAGCATAAAGAGTTGGATAAGTCCACAGGAAACGATACAAGATTCAACCGATACGTGCATCAATCCTGAAGAAGCTCCGCACGTATGGGAGAGCAGTACGCAGCTACTGGATTTAACCGGATGCGGTGACTGGCTGACACTGGGGGACTGTTTTACGGGGATTGCGGTATTCGGGGCTGCCGGCAGTGGCAAGACCAGTTCGCTTGCCACCATTGCCCAATTGCTGATGATCCTGGATTGCGGCTTTGTCTGGCTATGTGCGAAGCCTGACGAAGTACGCACTGCCCGCAAGATTGCCGCCGCTGCGGGACGCGAACAGGACGTTATCGTTATCGGGGAGGATGTGGACGGCGTAATCACCCGTCACCGTTTTAACCCGCTCCAGTATGAAGCAGGCAGACCAGGGCAAGGCACAAGCTCCGTTACCACCTACTTAAGTGAGTGCGCGAAAGTCCTCTCCCGCAAAGAGGGCGAACGGAGCGGCGGCGAGGGCGATCGCTTCTGGAATGACCAGTTTGAGCGGCTGCTGCGCTACTGCATAGACACCGCTAAATATTCCGGTCGCACGCTCTCCATTGACCTTCTGCGGGAGATTCAACTTTCTGCCCCCCTTGGCAACCATCATCTGGCGGATGAAGCCTGGCTTGGCAGCAGTACCTGCTGGCAGTGCCTGAAAGAGGCGGAAGAAGGCGTGAACCAGGGCGAAATCCCTAACACCGATTTCCTGCGGGTGCTGAATTTCTGGATCAAGGACTATGCCACCCTGGACGTAAAGCCCCGAAGTTCCATTGATGTGATGTTTGCGGTGCTGGTGGACGCATTCACCGCCGAGGAACCTATCCGCTATATCTTGTCGGGCAATTCCACTGTCACGCCGGATGATGTGATAGACAGAGGCAAAATTGTCATTCTGTCTCTGGCAACTAACATCTATCACGGTGCGGGACGCATGGCACAGTTCTGCTTCAAGTACAGTTTTCAACGCGCCATGCTTGCCCGCAGAAAACCCCTGGACGGCTTGCTTATGCGCCCCACCGTGTTATGGGTGGACGAAGCCCATAGCTTTGCCCACCCGTTTGACAGTCAGTATTTCCGTGAGGTCAGGAGTAACCGGGGCATTAACGTCGATCTGGAGCAGGGTATCGGCGGCTATATGCAGGCGATGAACTTCCATAGCCCCGACCAGGTGGACGATTTCTTGCAGAACCTCGCTACCAAATTCTTTTTCCAGAACAACAGCCCCGAAACCAACCGCTTTGCAGCGGAGGCTATCGGCAAAGTGCTGATAAGCAAGGGGACAGACTCCTTCAGCTACAGCACAGGCGGGATGAGTATCTCCGACAGCACCACCCAGGAAGAACGCCACCAGATTATCAGCGGTCAGTTTGGATTGCTAAGGCGCGGCGGCAGCAAACATAACTGCATTGTATCCGGCTTCGTACTCAGACCTGAAATTTACCACTCTACAGGAACAAACGTAGCATTATGTCAATTTCAGCAGACGGATCTAACGCAGTAACCGAAACCCAAGGCGATGGCGGCAATGGTAATAATGGCAAAAGAATCTATGCCATGAACTCGCTGCCCGAACGCCCGCTTAACCTTTACGATGATCCGGCAAAGGTGTTTATCGGTGGTGTGATATACAAATTCATCATTTTCCTTGCCACCGTGCAGAGCAGCAGCGTCCTGGTTTTACTGCGCCACCGCATCGGCAAGCGGGTCATGCGCGGTTGGATATTCCAGCTTCTATTTATCCTCCTGGTCACAGCCGGAGGCGGAATATTTAACCTGTTCCTCTTTTTTGGCAATCCAGGGGCGGATATGCCGATGCTGCTGTTTGCGATCGCAATGGCAGGCTTCGCGTTCTATCATTATCACGTTGCCAGGGAATTGACGGAAACAGGCATCCCTGAACGGCTACAATTGCACACCAGGGCGCGGGGCGACAGCCACGCAATGCCCCTACTCCAGCACTTGCCCAGCCTTCGCCTTCCGATGTGGCATTTTTACACGCGCCGTTTCCGCCTGGTACAGGTACTGCCGTTAGACGAACCCGCAGTACAGCGCGTTATAGAGCCGCTTTTACTGTTGACACTAGGGGGTATATTCAGCTTCCAGGGCAGCAAGTTAGGATTCTGGCTGATGTTCTCTGCCCTAAGCCTGGTAATCGTAGAGACGGATTACCAGAATAACGCGATGGAAGCCCTGGACGACCAGTACGATGCGCGGCTGGAATCCAGAACCATGCGAATCATCCAGGAAAGCCTAAGCCAAAACGCTAAAATGCCTGCCAAGATGAACGGCATCGTTACCTCTGGAATCGCGCGTGTGTCCGAATCGCTTTTACATCTGCAACAAGACCGTTTGAATAACGCCAGGCAACAATAAAAAAATCCTTTTGTGACAGAATGACTGATAAATACCAGCTACTTTGTTACAAAATCCTTAAAAAAGGTGAGAAGCGCCGGAAATTCATTTTACCTTCCGGTGCTACTTTCATTCAGCGCACTATAGTATTTTTATGCTTATCCTGAATGCACTATGATTTTAGATAATAACTTGCTATTCGCCCAGAAAACGTATGGACAGGTGTTAGCGGTAAGACGTGAACAGTGTGGAATCAATCAAGAACAATTCGCGCGTCAGAATTATATGGCAGTAGAGACGCTGCAAGCATTTGAGGCAGGAGAAAGTTTGCCTTCTTACGAAGACAAGATTATATTCTCTGACGCTTTAAAGTCTCCCATTTTGCGCTTAACTCCGCCCTGTATAGATATAAACAGCGAACTTATTACGCATCGCTTTAATGTGCAAAGTATATCGTCTAAATACTTTGTTGACCAAAGAGACAATACACTCAAAGAGCGTGTCTCCTATTATAAATCCGGTTACGAATATGGAATTCAACACGAGAATCTGGATGACAAAAGTCATTACGACCATTGCCTTCACCAGCTTATTATAAGTTTTTATCCAAATGATAATGAAAGAGAACTAGTTTCCTCCAAACAACTTCAACATATCAGATACTTCAGGGAATGGGCTATTCACCTCGGTATTCCTGAATTCAGAGTGCGCCCGGATAACATTGGCAATCATAAGGAGCTGTTTACCGCGTGTGTGTCAGGCACGCCAGAGGATATAGAGGATATTCTAGAAACGCATTCAAAAGGCTCTCTGGAGGACATCAGTACAATTTCAAGGTATTTCAAAGCGGATTCAACTGGCATTAATGATTTAGCGGGAACATCCTTGGAAAGGCAATACCTCAAGCGTGTTCCCCTGCAAATTGATACCGAAGCCGTCAGCCGGATGTTGCTTAAAATAAGCGGCAGTGCGCTGAAGATATTTGTTGCACTCGGCAGCCGGCTAGGTTCAGATAGCAATATCGTGGAAATCCCCACTGCCGAATTGGAGACAATAACCAACCTTAGCAAGCAGACTGTCAGGCAAGGGCTTAACGAACTGGTATCCCTTCAGCTTATCACCCGCATCGGCTCGAATGTCAACCGCAAATACCTGCTTAATGAAATGTACCTGAAACGTGGTAAATAGAGGAAAGAGTCGCATGGGCGATACACATTACAGGCTATTGCATTTGTAATGTTGTAAGGGTTGCGTATCGTGATCAACCGCTTTTTTATGCGGCGCGTTAAACCATTGACCTCGCGCCTGCCATCACTTAGCAATCATGGGAAGCATCAGCGTGGGCGGTTCAAATTCGCGCCTGTCATTTACTCTCTTTTACTTCATGCAGGGTGAGAAGTAAAATACGATTTTATTGCCTATAGTTTTTAGAGTCAAAACACCATAAAATCTATTCTTTATTCAGTTTTTTAAATTAATTATATTCCTTTAAATAGGTGTAGTTAATCATTAGTATTGCACCATTCATGCAGTTTACAGGTAATATGAAATCAGGAGAGAGTTGGTTGCAGATACGTGCATGAAAACCTTTGATATTGCCTTGCTGGAAGAATTGACCACCAAGCAGGATTTAGCGTTGGCGCTTGATATTTCCATTCGTTCCATTCATTCTTACGACACAATTGCCAAACGGAATTTACCTGAATATCTGGAGGATTACCCGACCGTTAGAAATAAGCCGATTACCCGTCATCCGCTCACACGGTTTCAATGCTGGATATTAGGTAAAATTGCTTGGCATCTGCGCTTATTTTCAGTGGGAGAATTAACTTACTTCCTTGCTGAAAACTACGAATTCGCTGTGAAGTTTAGTAAAGAAGAGTTTAAAAACTTAAATAAAGCACAAGTTACTTTATACTCTCACCAAAATTATGAATCATAAAGAATATGCTAAGTCGCGCAAACTGACGCTCAAACAGTTTAATGATTTATCTAAGCTGGTATTAGGTGCAGTTGCGAATGGCAGCTTGGATGATGAGCAAATCGCTAAACTGGACGCTGCGATCGCAGCAGCAGCCGAGCAGGTTAACGCTCTGCCAGAGGGTAATAGTCCAGCCGAAGCGATCGCAGGCGAATTACCCCAAGAAACTAGCCAAGAAGCCAATGCTCTCGCCACCTCTGGTAATAATGGACTAGGAACCAGCAATAACACTCAAGTAATAGAGATTTTGGGCGAGGATTTACTTCGTCGTAATATGGCAATCTTTATGACCCACCATATCAGGAGCTTGCAGCGCATTGCTGAGACGCATAAGGCTATTTTGAATAAGTTTGAACAGGAAGTTTACAACGAAACTGCCAAAACTTTCGCTCGTATGACGCACAAGATGGAGGATAGTTTTACCGATATAAATCGTCTGACGAATCAGGGGAGCGAAGAAGACCAAAAACTTTATGAAGATTATTTATTATTAGTTGATGAATTCTTATCGCCCCCAAATCCATAATTGATTATGAAGATTGGTATTAAATGCTAATACATATCAAAAATATCAACGAATTAGTCTTTTATGCTGGTATTTCTTGCTTAATTGCCTTTGCAACTAGATTTTATCCCATATTCTTTTTACCAGTTTTACTGTTACGCATCTGCCTGCTACTTTATTGTATTTATCTAGCATTTTCAGTTAAATACCGCAATCACATTGCAGGCATTATAGCAATTGCTATGGTGATTGGCTGGATAGGTGGATACTGGGATTTAATTGAACTTTACTTACGTTTTAATTCTGCCGAATTTGTTAAAAATCTGATGCTAATGTCAGTATTACCAATAATCTTATTTACTCTCTATCTGAAATCCAATCACAATTAAACATGATAAGCCCTAATATTGCAAAATATAGCGCAGTTTTTATTGCTTTATCGGTTTTATCACTGGGAATGTTATTTACTAGCTTCGCTTTCCCCCTACAAAACTTAGAAGTCTGGAAAAAACGGGAGTTTAACAAACTCAAACAACCAAATAATATGGTATTTATCATCACTGATGCTGATGCCGAACTAGAGGCAAATCCTCAGCTAAACAAGAGCAAAGCAGTTAAAATTTATCAAATAACTCAAGATTATAAATATCAGAAATTTGCGCTTTTAGCCATGAGCTTAATCTTTAGTAGCATTGCAGTGTTGCTTGCTGATAAAGCGATAGAATTTCAAAAGATGGAAACTCATAAAGCCAAACTTGACTTGGTGATAAAAAAAGTAGAAGCAAGAATGGGGGAAAGATTATATCTATTTAACAAGATTAAACAGCAATGGCGTTTATTAAGCCAAGCTCAGAAAAATCGCTTTATCCAAGAGCTTATGTTAATTATTGAGTTTATAGAAAAAGATAAAAAGGGTATCAAAGATAAGATAACCGAAATAACTCCCCCTGAAACTAGAACTATTGACGTGAAGGGTGATAAATTTATTGAAGCCAGCTATTTGCTAGATAATGGTAACGATATTGATACAGCAGTTTGTAAAACGTGGAAAGTGGCATTAGGTACTAAAGAACATAGCGAGATTAAGCAAAAGTTTGTAGAATGGTTAAAAGATTAGCAGGTAGTAGGGGTAGATGTAGCGAAGCTGTCACCAGGGGCAAGATAGGCTGAAAGTCTTGCTGTGATAAAGTTTCAGCCTACGAAGTTTTTAAAGCCTTATACGCTGATATTTTTAGATACATTTACCTCGACTTAATCAGCAACCTTTCATTCAGATCACTGAAATTGCTTTTTTAATACAAGTGTACTACTAGGTAGTGATCGTCTTGTACCAGTTGCGTAAGTCCTGCTAGAGATGAGGGGGGTCGCTTGGCTGAAAAATCGTTAAGTATCTTCCCCGCTCCTGATAATGCTTTCTAGCTCATCCAGTAGCTTCAAGGCTTTATCGTAGATGCGAGGTGCTTTCTGGGTCTGAACAACGAGCGGGACACCCATCAGCCCGCCCGTGCTTCTCGTATTTACTATTTATCTTTGTTAGCTAGTTCAATTAAAGTGCTGTAGCAAGGTTCTTTAATTGTTTTTTGTATCTATCCACAGAAGGGTTTACTGACAATCGCTGTCCGTCCACCAAATGCTTTTCACCTGCTACGAGGTTTGAGAGAGGTATTCTTTGCTTCCCGCTTATACGCCCGCTAGAGTGAAAATCTTCCAATAAATAAAAGCATTCGGTCACATCCTCCTCTGAGAATAATGCTTTGTATTCCTGTGCTATATCCAATGCCTTTTGTACGAAAAATTTAGTTGAACTATCTGGCGTATTTTTCTTTTGTCTACTCCACCCACAATGTGTCATAACAATAGCGTGAACTTTAGGAGCATCTGTGAGTCCTGCCTGAATATTGAATTTATGGAAATCCATGCTCTTATCTACTAGCATTCGCAGGGTAAGCCTCAGAGCATCAATGGAATGCTGGTCTACTCGTACAGGGATAATAATTGCCTCTGCTGCACACCACGAAAGATGTGTTGCACCACCAAAAAATGGGCTTGTATCCACAATAACTTTTTCAGGTTCTGCAATTTTAGAAGCATCCTCAATGATTTTTTTTAAAGATAATAAGACTTTTGCACTTGCTTCTTTTTGGTATCCAATGCCAAGCTGGGCATATTGTGCTAATTGACTATAAAGCAGTGAAGGAAAAAGAAATAGTTCTGTTGAACCTGGTATCATATAAGTCGGGTTTCGTCCTCTGAATGCTTGGCAATAAGGCTTTACTACGTTTACAATCTCTTTTAAATCGAAAATACTTGTATTAGTTATTTGGCTAATTAAAGCATCATATAAAGTTTTCTCGAAATCCAATAATTGATCTCCGAAAAAATTCTGTGAAAGATTACGTTGTGAACAAGTATCTAACAAAAGGATGCTAGTTGTGTTTGCGATTTCATACGCAAGATTAAAAGAAATAGTGCTTTTCCCAATCCCACCTCTAAAATTACTAACAGCATATACCTTAAATTTTTCACTGCGATCTCGAACAGCTTCTCCCTCCATGATGGCTTCAGAGCGACTTATTATCTTATTAATATTGGTCATATATTATCCTTAGATTTAATTTATCGATACTATGGAAAATTTCTTTCTGTCCATCAATCTACTTGATAGACAATATGTCTGTCAAGTAGATTGATGGAATATTTGTCCTTTAAGATAGTTTGTGGACAAATTATCTATGAACTAAGCATTGCACCGAGATCGCTGTAAAAACCTGCAAGATACCTCGGAAAGCCTTAATTTTCCGTTGTAAATAACGGTTTTTTGACTTGAATGTAGCAATCTTTCAAATCCATACAGTGTAAAATCATTCTGAAACCTTGTCGCCTGAAAGCCAATCTTAGCAATACTTTCAGCCTATCTTACCCCCTAGTGACAGCTTCGCTACATTTACCCCTAGTAGCAGGTAAGCCGATTTTGCTTGGTGCATGATAGCGATTGATTGTCCCTAACTATATATCCATACATTTTTTTGTTAGGCTCACGTTTCGGCATAATTTTGTCCTTTTTCTATTAGTCCCTATTTTAAAAATAGGGACTAATAGATTTTTTATTCGGATAATTTATTTAAATTACCAGTGATTCTCACAAACGACCGTTTTTGAGAATGTTTGCATGAGGGTCAATGACTCACGCAACTATGGGGCATTCACATTCTCAAAAACCATTCTTGAAATACTATTCTTAATAGTGTAATGTGGTGATGAGTTATGAGAAACACGGGGGGTTATGCTGATTGGCTATGCAAGAGTTTCCACTGCGGATCAAAACCTGGCGCTGCAATATGATGCACTTAAGGCAGCAGGGTGTGAGCGCATCTTTGAGGATAAAATAAGCGGCAGCCGCGCCGAGCGGGTTGGACTTAACCAGGCGATGGATATGCTCAGGAAAGGTGATACCCTCGTGGTCTGGAAGCTGGATCGGTTAGGGCGCAGTGTGGGCAAGCTGGTTGAGACAGTAGAGAAGCTGGAGAAGCAGGGCATAGATTTTAAGAGCCTCACGGATAGCATAGACACCAGCACCCCCTCCGGCAGGTTCTTTTTTCATGTCATGGCATCCCTGGCGCAGATGGAGCGCGAATTAATCGCAGAGCGCACAAAAGCAGGTCTGGACGCTGCCCGCCTGCTTGGACGGAAAGGGGGGCGAAAGCGCAAAATGAGCGAGAGCAAGCTGGAATCCGCCAAAAAACTCCTTGCAAGCGGCATACCGCCCAAAGAGGTTGCCAAAAATCTTGGCATCTCTGTCCCGACCCTCTACCGCTGGATACCCGCCGCAGGAGCATTAGAACTATGAATGACATTACCCTTTATAAAACCGACCCCGCAAAGAATGTATTCCGCTTCTACCGCCTGGACATACAGGCTGACCTGTTTGGCAATCCATGCCTGATACGCCAGTGGGGGCGCATTGGCACAGCAGGGCAAATAAAAACCATTCCTTTCTCCACCCTGGATGCAGTAGAATGTGAATTAGCCAAATATAAACGCCTGAAAAGTAATAGAGGCTATCACCCTTAACCCTGGCCAGCAAAGGGGACTATTTTATCCTGCTCGCTTTTTGGTTCTACCACGCTTGCCAGTGGGTTGCCCGGCTTTTTCTGCAAGTATACGCTCCAGCAATAGTGATGCTTGCTCATCGTCAGGATTTTGCGGTACTAACTCCCCCCTGAAGGTTTTGGAGAGAGTGGCTTGCTCTAACCTATCGCACAGCCCGCTTGCTTTTTGATACTCCTGCCCTATTAAATCAATTGCTTTGAACAGCTTTTTAACTTTCTGAATGATCTCTTTTTGTTCCTGTATTCCAGGAATATGAAGATTAAGAGATTGTAATTCTTGGCTATTAATATTGTTCACACCACTTGTTGATTTAGCAAGTAATTCTATCTTAGCACGAATTCCAGGCTCTATCAGGTGATAATAGAGACATTCAGGCAATATGATTTCGCAGTTAGGTCGTAGCCTAATTAGATATCCTGCATAAAGAAAACCTTCTTCCTTATCTGATACAATTGCAGCCTTTCCTACAAGGTCAAGACTACCATTAGACCGAATTATTAAAATATCTCCCAATTGAAGTTGAAGTCCTTCTGTCTCTTTAGAGTCAAATTCAGCATATTTAATATCATTGTGGACTATGTAACCATCACCAATATTTGGAATGCGAAGAACAGGAGTAAGAGCAGGTAAGTAATCACATTTTTTTGATGTGCCATATCGAATATTGTGAATTACGGAGCCAAGGGAAATCCTTTTCCAAGGTTCTCCCTTTGAATTAGACTCCCGCCAATCCGCTGTTAGATCGCCCCGGAAAGCGGCTGCCAGCACCGCCTGTTTATAGCGTTCGATGAGCTTGGGAATGCGCTCTAATTCCTCACGGGCGCGGCGGCTGTGGGTAAACAGGCTGTTCAACTTGGCAACAATGCGGCGTTGTTCGTTGAGGGGAGGAAGTGGTATTAATACCCTACGCATTGATTCCTGAGTTAGTTTTAATCTTGTAGAACCTCCCACATAAGGCATCCAATCAAGTGAATTAAGAATATAGCATAAGAACCTTATTGGAATTTCACCACAAGGAGAAAGAATATGAGCATGATTATTGACCCAAAATCGCCCAGAGACTTCATAAGCTACGCCTTTAGATGGGTCGTCAAAATAACCCCCATCTTCGGCTAAAAGAATGTAATGACCATCAAAAATAAAATCATCAATCAAATCTACTTGCCCATTAGCCCCGTAGTATGGATATTTACCCTGACGTTCAGCACGCTGATTCTGATTCAAAGGAATACGCTGACTGTCGTGAAGATTGACAATATCCAGAAGAGAATTAGAAACCCACCCTTTCGGTAATTGACTCACGCGGCAATCTCCTCTGGCGGCTCATCGTCTTCCAGTTCCTCGCTATAGGCTTCAATCTCTTCCAGGGCTGCCCGCAAATGTCCCGCAATAGCGGCGGCAATCTCCTCTGGCTCGCTAAGTTCGTCTTCTGGGTCGTTGCTGGTATCCCTTAGCCACGCAATATCCAGATTATCATTACGGGCGGCAATCTGTTCACGGGTGAAAGGGCGGAATCGCCCCTCCTCGCCCTGATCGGTGCGCGGTGCCTTGGCAAACGGATCATCACCGAAAGCGGTTTCAAATGCTGCAAAATCCGCCACGGTTAACAGCCGGGTCTTGCCAAAGCTGTTCATATTCGCCCGCAGGTCATACACCCACACTGCTTTGGTATTACCGCGATCGCTCTTGCCTCGCGTGAGAAACAACACATTGGTTTTTACGCCCTGAGCATAAAAAATCCCTGTCGGCAAGCGCAGGATGGTATGCAAATCGCACAGTTCCATAAGCTGCTGCCTGAGCTTGCGCCCGGTATTATCCTCAAACAGCACATTATCCGGCAGCACTACCGCCGCCCGTCCCCCTGGTTTCAGGGCGCGGTAAATATGCTCTACAAACGCAAGTTGCTTGTTAGAAGTTTCCGCAGTAGTGGAAAAGTCTGATCGTGTCGGTCGTCCGCCGCCTTTTTTTGTCCCAAAAGGGGGATTTGTGAGGATTACGTCGGCTTTCCCCAGGCTTTCGCCATCGGGTGACAGGCTATCACCACATATCACGCTGCTTTCAATGCCGTGCAACATCAAATTCATCAGGCAAAGACGGTGCGTGTCTGGCACCAGTTCCAGCCCCCGGTAAGCCGCATTACGCTGGAAATGCGCCTGATCCTTAGTGAGCGTGTAGAGATCATCGGTGTGGTGTTTGACATACTGATCCGATGCCACCAGAAACCCGCCTGTGCCTGTTGCGGGGTCTTGGATCACTTCGCCCGCTTGCGGCTTCACCAGCCGGACAATGCAATCAATCAAGGGACGCGGCGTAAAATACTGCCCTGCTCCTGATTTCTTCTCGGCAGCGTTCTTCTCCAGCAAGCCTTCGTAGAGATTGCCTAACCCTTCTTCTCTCGCGGAAAACCAGTCCAGCCGATCAATCGCATCGGTCAACGCTTTCAGGTTAGTGGGTTTTCTTAGCTTGGTTTGGGCATCCGTAAAGATAGCCAGCACCACGGGGTCTGCGACCTTCTTCTGATTGCCCAGATCAAGCAGAAGCTGGCGGTAAAACTCCAACTGCTCCAGCCCCTCGCGGCTGTCCAGTTCGCTCCAGCGGTACTGGGCGGGTAAACGACTTTCACGCCCAGTCTCCGCCAGCATCTTGAGAAACAGCAAATAGGTCAGCTCGGTGACATATTCGTTATAGGTGATACCATCATCGCGCAGGATATGGCATAAATTCCACAGTTTTGCGACTATATCACGGGTTACGCTACTGGTACTCATCAAGCTGCCTTTCGCCACAATTCCTCGTTTATATCTCCTAGAATTACTTCCAGTTGTCCATCAAAAATACGGTTAAGGCGATTAAAACCCCCGTCCGCCTGGAAAGGTTCCTGGTCAAGGGCATCGCGGTCAACAATAACCTCACGGGCTAGCTGTTCACCAATCCGCTGCAACCATTTGCGCTGTGGGTCTGTCCATGCTCGCTTTGCCATAATCCGCCTCATGGCATCCCTCACCCGCTCATTATAGGGGATAAGCGGATCGCCCAGGGCTGCCTGACGGACGAAGCCGATAATAGAGGCGGCAATATCCTCATTTTTGGCATCCTGCCACGCCTTCCGCAAATTGGTTTCTGAATAGCCTATCTTATCAAGTTCCAGGCGCAATTCACGAAGCTGGGCGCGGGTTAGTTCACGCGGCCGCTGCAATACCACCGTCAAGGCTGCTATTTTATTGATATTATCCCGAATATAGGCAGTAAAACTTTCCAGAAAATCATCAGGTTTTTGTCCAGACCCATAACCACGGGTTACAGCAACCACTGCATCGGGATGATGAGAGATTGGCAGGAAAGTCCCATTGCCACCTTCAGGACTCCAGTCCAGAATCCGCCCGATACCAGGACGATCCCTTACCCAGCCTGCCGCTTCTGGCAGAGGTGAAGTCCTGAACCGCTCCAGCGTGTTTTCCGGCGTTTCACCGCTATGCGCCTCATAACTTTGCCTGGACTGGTCAGCCAGCCGACGCAATTTCCGGCGCAGCTTAACCAGTATTTGATCACGGATCTGGGCGCGATGCTCATCCCCGGTAACTTGGGCAAACTCATCAAACAACTGCTCAAGGGTGATGGTCGGGTTTACCACAACTGGCTTCATCTGCGTCAATGCCTGCAAATTGGCATACAGATCAACCGCATCAAAAATACGGAATGTCTCCTTGCCAATCCCGTCGCATTGACGGGTTGCCCGCCCCAGCATCTGTTCATATAGAATCCGGCTATTCACCCGCCGCAAGAACACCAGATTGGTAATACTGGGAATATCAATGCCCGTGGTAAGCAGGTCAACCGTTACCGCAATCGTGGGCATAGCATCGTTGCGGTAGGAGCGAATAAGGTCTCCCACCCGATCCACACTGCCCGTAATCTTGCGGACGGCAGCATCTTCAATTTCACCGTAATAATCCGCCATTGCCTTCTTCACCTGGTCAACCACGATATCGGCATGGGCATCACTCACCGCAAATATCAGGGTCTTGCCAGGAAGGTTCGGATCAATATGTCTGGCTAATTCCTTTGCTACTACTGCATTGAAATGAACCGTCACCACCTTCTTGTTAAACGCATCCACATCAAAATGCAGATCATCCGGGGCGTTGGTCAGGTCAATTACGCCCGTGGTTGTGTCAATTACTTCCATCTGCTCGCCAGATGCAAAGTCAATACCGCCCTGGCTTAGGACGGTCTTAATCTGCACAGGTGGCTCATGGTCAATCAGAAACCCATCTATGACCGCCTCACGATACGAGTAGGTAAACACGGGTTTGCCGAAGATTTCCACCGTATGCAGGGCAGGCGTGGCCGTCAGTCCGATCTTGACCGCATCAAAATACTCCAGCACCCTGCGGTATTTGGAAACATAATCATCCTGACTGCGGAAACTTAGTTCGGCATCGGACATTTCCCTATCCAACAGATAGCCCCGGTGGCATTCATCAATCAACAACAAATCATATTGATCAATGGGTGGAATGGTTCCTGGTTCACTGGCATAGAGAACCCGCTTCACCAGCCCCTGAATGGTACAGATATGCACCTTGGTTTCTGACTCTGGGATTATATCTTCCAACCCTTGCAACCCAAAAATATCACCAAATGCTTTGGTGGTTACAACCTTGGTGGTGCGAAACTCACCCTCTGCCTGGCTGCCCAAGGCACTGCGATCCACCACAAAACAAACACGGCGGAACCGTTTTGCGGTGAGTAAACGGTAAAGCAGGGCAATAGCCAGCTTGGTTTTACCTGTCCCTGTCGCCATTGCTACCAGCATAGCACGGCTATCCTGCTCCAGGGCGTTTTCAACTTTTTCAATCGCCCGTTGCTGGTAAGGGCGCAAGGGAAAGCCAAACTGATAAGGCTGGGTTTTTAGGGCAACATGGGCAGCCTCTTTATCCATTCCTAGCTGTGCTTCCAGTCCGTCGGGCGTTGGCCAGCCCATAAGGACACGGCGGAGGTTAGTGGGTTTACGCACATCACGGAACCATATCCCACTTTCCGTCTCAATCTGTTTAAGATAGGGTCGTCCATTCGTTGAAAACACGAACGGCACATGGAATTCACCCCATGCGCCGCCACCAATGGCATTAAATCCATTACCCGGCTGAAATCCCCTGGCATATCGCTCGGACTGATCTATGGCAGCAGAAACATTCTTCCGCCTGCGCTTGGCTTCAATGAAACCAATACAGCTTGTTCCTATAAACAGGGCATAATCCGCAATACCATCCGCAGTCGGCCATTCGGCAATAGCCATATTCTTACTTTTGGCTGGTCTTATGCCCTTGCTATAGCGCAGATTCTGGGTATCCGCCAGCCAGCCTGCATCCCGCAATTGCTGGTCAACAATTGCTCGTGTTTCAGCCTCATCCAGGTCAATAATTGAAGCTGCCTGATCCGCCAGGGAAATAATAGCCGCAGTCTGCTGCGGTGACTGCTCGGAGGCTGCCTGAAGCGCTGCCAACTGGACTTGAAGGGCTGATCTTGCCTGTTCAGATTCTTCGGCAAGCTGTTCCCAAAGCAAGCGTTCTTCGGCTTCCTTACGTGCTTTTTCCTCGGCACTTAGCACAGCCCTGGCGTGTTCTTCGGCTGCCAGTCTTGCCCGCTCTGCCTCGCTGCGTGTCTCTTCAAGCGCAGTTTGCAGCCGTTGAAGTTCATCTGCCAAATCCGCTGTAACATCAACCGGATTAGGCGGCGGCACAAAAGCACCTGCCCTGAAGCTGGTATCCCCGCTGAAGGTGCGATGAAACCAGATAGCCAGTTGCCTGGCCATCTTTAAGATTGTCAGAGCTTCCGTATGGTTGCCAATATATTGATGGGTTGCCCTGTTTCCTACTACCCTGATCTGATGGAATAAATCAGCAACTTCCCGTGATATGACCTGTTCAACCTTTAACCGACGCAATAAATCTGCTTGGGATTCATCGGTGGATTTAAACAGTCCTGTTTTAGCAGCGGTTAATTGCGCCAGTAGTTCAGCGAACTGCCGCAGCTTAATCAGGCAGGTACTGGGATCATCCCTGAAATAGCGTTCAGCCAAAGCCCCAAGACGCACTAGCTCTACGCCATGCGATCGCAAAAACTGGAAATTGGCTGATTCTGTTGTCATACCCTGTGCAAATCATTCCGATAAAGATTTTATCTGCCAGCCTTACTCATAATGCAACATAAGAGCGACTGATAAGCTGTTATAACCTAATTAATGCAAAAAAAGCTACATTAACTACTCTTATAGGACTCGCTCAGGTGGGTAAAAGGTCACGAAAGGGTCAAATATTACGTAGGCATTTCATTTTTATATTTCTCTGAAATACTTAAGACCGCTATTTGCACCTACCAAAATCTGGGTACGGATTAACTCTTAATTGGATGCCTAAGCCAGGAAGTCACCCCATAAAACCGATTGGATGGAACCAACAAACTTACAAACTCTGTAAATTACAATATTCGGTACTCTGTTACATCCAGTCTTATGAATGCCCCCGTGTTTCTTATCTAAAGAATAAGAAACACGGGGCGAAACCTTTGAACTGTCATAAATAATTCAAAATAAATTTAAGTAAATTTTCTCAAAAATTCACTATAGCTCTTTGCTGTAGCTGCTTTCTAGTGTGTTGCTGAAAAAGTACTTTGCGTCATATCTGATACAAAGTGAGGGCAAACCTGAAGAAGGCTACGGAAATTCTGTAGTTTTGGAGTTTCTTACTGATGACGAATACCCAACGCATAGCGGAACTTAACGACCAGTACCGTAAAACGCTTGGCGTACCAGGTGTACCATTCGTTTTTACAAGCGGTATTTCTGCCCTGCCAGTTGAGGATCGCGCCGCGATTCTTGAAAAGGTGAAAACCTTTAATGATTTCAATGAAGGTAATGATTCTTACGGGGAACATGACTTTGGTTCATTTGAACATGAAGGAAATGTTATCAACTGGAAGATTGATTACTACAATCCGCAGATGAATGCACACAGCGAAGACCCGTCCGACCCGTCCAAAACGGTAAGAACGCTTGTCGTTATGCTGGCAGATGAGTATTAAGTAAGTCTACAGGCGGTCAACTGAGCCTCCTTCCCGTAGCAGAGTGTTACTTGTAACACAGAGGCTAACGGTTCGCAAAAGCAGGATTAAATACCCTGCTTTTGCGGACAAAGAATATTACTTTTTGGAATCCCGTTTATGTTTTCAGTAACAAAAATCCCTTGCTCAACCAATTAATCTATAATGATACTAATTACAAACTCTGTAAGTCTGTAATTAACAATATTACTTACTCTGTAAAATTGGTACTTGCAACCTTCGTAACTTACAGAGTATGATAGCAATGAAATAACAACATTACGATCGGGTTACACAGGTTATGCGCGTCATTGCAGTAGTCAATGGGAAGGGAGGCTCCGCCAAGACGACGACAAGCGTCAACCTGGCCGCCATCCTTTCAGAAAAATGGAAGGTTCTGCTAGTGGATGCAGACCCACAAGGTTCGGCTACCTGGTGGGCGGAGCAAGGAGAGCCGCCCTTTGAATTGACCAAGGAAACAGATCCGGCAGAACTGAAGAAGCTGCGAAAAGTAGAGGGATTTGACGTGGTGATTGTAGACACGCCTCCGGCACTGCATTTTGATGCGCTGGAAACCACCATCCGCGCTGCCGATTTTGTGGTACTGCCTTCACCGCCTGCACCAATGGATCTCCAAGCACTCATTGAAACGGTAAAGTCAAGCGTTCGCCCCGCGAATGTTCCGTTTCGTGTCCTTCTCACACGGGTTGATCCGCGCAGCCTGGGCAAAGCACTTGACGCACAGCAGGCACTGATGCAGGCGGGAATCCCTGCTTTTAATGGGTTTGTACGGGCTTATGCAGTCCATGAACAGGCTGCCCTGGATGGTGTTACCGTTCTACAAATGCGCGGCAAAGCCGCCCGCGAAGCACAAGGCGATTACCAGCGTATTGCTGATGAATTAATGAGGGAGGTTAATATCAATGAGTAAGCCCCGGCGTAAACTATCCGACCTGGTGCAAGAAGAAACCAGCAAGCCAAAAGAGCAGGTAGAAAATACAGAGTTACAAACTACCGAACTCACAGACTTACAGACATCTGTAGTAACAGACTCTGTAGTTACGAATTATACAGACTCACAAAGTTATGAAGAGCAGCGCACATCTTCAAAGCAGGAGAATATACAGCTTCAGGAATCAACAGAAGAAACAGAGTTACAGAGTCTGGAAGTTACAAAGTATTTAACGCTTGAACGCAAGGAAGCGCGGTTACGTCAAAATCAGATTGATGCGCTTACTGATCTCACCCGCAGCCTCAACAGAAAGCGGTCAAAAAAGGGAGAACGGCTGACTGATAACACATTGATACGGGTGGCAGTAGACTTACTCCTGAGCAAAGCAAGCCAGATCCACGGAGACACAGAGGAGGAATTAAGAAAATCTGTAGGTCTGTAACTTACAGAGTAGCGAAGTAGTATTTTACTTATTTCCAAAGTGCGCCCGTTTGGTCACATCTGATGATCAACTGCCTCAACATTCCCACGTAATCTTGCCATTCTGCCCACTTTACTGCGATCGCGTTCAAGCTGCACCTGACGGAACTCCTCAGCAGATTTTGTCCGCCAAGCTACTGCGACTTCATAAATAGGTGCGCGACTATGTTTCCTTCTTAATTCAATATCAACCGTCATATCGGATAAGCCATTTACTTCAAGTAGAGCGGGTTCTATCACTTTTTTTATAAAATCCACGGTACGGTCATAGGCATCAGGAGGCACGCAAAGCAATTCACGAAATCTAGGCAATGACATAACCTCTACACAATTTTGAAGATTAGAACGCAAACAAATTAATTCATATAAGGCTATTGCATACTTGCTAGTCATTGCGTATGAAATCTCGCATTTTATTCGCCCCCACCGATTTGAATTCACTAATATCTCACGCAATCTTCTGGGAATTCCGAATTGAACGGTCGCATCACTAGACTCTTCCGTATCTGTATCCGTAAATTCCAGCAAATGTGTTTCCATAACACGCGTTTTATGAGTGGTAGCCGAAATATAAGTAACCTTCACCTCTGTACGTCGCAAACGTCTAAGGCTATCGCGGACTCTATCATTACTTCCATGCTTTGAAAGTGGCCGTCTTAATTCATTTAAGGAGATTTCCCACTCGGCATCATGTGCATTCAACCGACTACTATCATGAGCCAATCGCAAAAGATGGTTAAAGATTGCCCTGTCAGAGGCTTCTAAAGCATGTGCGCCTGTAATTTCAATGAGTTCCGCAGCTTTCGGGAAACCATCAAAATTTGATTTTTGCTGTAATGTAAAACTTGCCATCTGCCATATATGACACGACTAGTAGCCTGGTCAAGTCGTTTTATTCCAAAAGATAAAATTTAGAAACCATATAAAAAGCTTTGTGGATAAACACGTTTTATAACCGCCCGTTTGGTCGTGATAAGCCGCCCGTTTGGTCACATCTAAGTCGCCCGTTTAGTCGTCGTAAACCGCCCGTTTGGTCGTTATAAGGCATAATAACAGACTGTATATTAAAGGTAAAAAAAGCCTGAAATTGAACTTATATAAGAAATTGAATTTTACGCTGTGGATAAAAATAACCTGTGGATAAATTTCAAAACTTATAGCTATGTATTTAAAAACTGCGTTCGCTACGCCCTTGCTAATGCAAGGGCTTCGTTCACATAGACTTTTTACTTAAAATTAAAACAGAGTGCCGCATAAGCGGCACATAGTGCTTTTATTGGGGGTCTCATTGCCGACCCCCAAACCCCCGCTAGGATGTTTACAAAAGGTAATTTTAAGAATAGGAATAACGAGCGGTACAGGCTGGGAAGCCGATGATCGTAAAGGTAAGAGGGTAGTCTCTATTAGAGAGACTACCCTATCATTTATTTAGTACAAAATAGCAACCGTCTCTATTTATCCATTAGAAGCCCATACAGCACTAAATTTTTTTAATACCCCCCTGGTAACAAAAATCTAGCAACACGCTTATAAAGCGAAATTTACCCGGCTGGTGTTGATATTAATATGCCGCTTTATTTGTCGTAAAATAATCTAGAACTCTATCGGCTTGCCGTTAAAATGTTCGTAGATTCTATGCGGGTTAAACCAGTCAGGAATCGTTCCTTCATGCTCCAGCAACTCATTACCTGCATCATCAAATAATCCCCGTACCACCTTCACCCTGGCTAACGGGGTTTTGCCATTCGCCGAAAATTTCTGTATCAGGATGGTTCCCGATTCCCGCTGCTCTTTGGTTCCTTCGGGATAACTGCTATTGGTATCATTATGCGTTACCCCAATCACACAGGATTGCGCTTTCCTGGTATCCTTCAAATGCCGCCTGTAAAACTTCTCTGACGGCTCGCCCACTTCATATTTTAGAGCCGTGTATTCATCCACAATTATCTGTTCGGGAGCAATATCCGCCTTTTCTTCTAATTCATTCTTTCCCTCAATCCTGAGCTTCCAGTTAGCAATTATCGCATCAAAAATATCGCCCATTGCATCAATATCCGACGTGACGGTTTGCGCGTCCAGATACTTCCAAATCTGCCAGTTTACTCCCCTGGCATGTTCATCGATGAGATAACGCACCGCCATACCCAGGCAGTATTTACGCACGAGGGCGAAGCTACACGCTGTCCATGTCTTGGAACTGCCCTGCCGCCCGATAAACCAAAGCGGGGTCTGGTTATCTATAATCCTCCAGAGCCAGCCTCCCTCATGCGATTGAAGCGCATCCACCAGGGCATGGATCAACTGTTTATCCGTAACCTCTACTCCCCGCGTTTCTTGTGCATTGGGGTGCTTGAGCTTGCCCGTTTCCTTCTCTGCCTTCACTCTATCCAGATGGTTCTGCGCGATCGCTTTTTGCGCCTCCGACTGCTGAAGGTTAAGGTGTAAAAGGTGCGTTTTGAATTCTTCCTCTGCAAAAAGCGCCTGTTTGACCTGGCGGTTCTGGATTGCTTCACGGCTGATTAAACCCGCTACCTCCTCCTTAATGTCCCAGGTCTGGTTATCCATCTCCCTGTTATACTGCCGGCTCCTGTTGCCGTTATTGGCAGCGAGGATCACCTCATTTTCTATCTGCTTGATGCGGCTAAAAACACTTTTGGAAAAAGCGTGATAATGCTTGTTCTGGAAGCTGTATCCCGCCCCGGCCAGCAGGATGGAAAGGAGATAAAAAGCGACATCCTGCCTTTTTTCTGCGTTCACCACGGTTTTTGTCACCAGGGCTGAGGGACTGACCGATAAATCAATAGCAGATTGTTTTTCCTCCCAGTAACTTTTCAGCATTACATGACCCTGGCGGCAATAGGTCTGATAGAGATAACTTTGCGCTTTATCCTGCGGCATAAAATCCCTGTCCTTTACGTTCCGACCCTGCCGCTTCATCGCTGCAAGGGCTTCCGGCGTGTTGGAGGTTTCAGGGCAGAAACGGACATTGACCATATCAAACGGCTGGGGTTTGAACTTCGGATAAGCCCCCACTATCAGACCGCTACCCATCAGCAGTAAAGGCAGAAGTTTCATGGAGGCATTAATCCCTGTTTTTTACCGCTTGCGAACCCATTAACACCAAAAACGTAATGCCCGCGCCGACCGCAACAGCAATTAACTGGCTGTCATTTTGAGTAAACGGCGTGTGGAATTCCTCAATCTTGCTGGATAAGGCGTTATACGCATCATTAGACGCTTTCACTAGCCCAAGATAATCCCCCACGGTGGAATAGGCGAATACCGCGCAGCCAATCAGGGAAAACACAACCTTAAGCAACTTATTCATGGAATTTAGCTTCAATCCCTCGTTATACTGAATATCATCGGACGTGAAAAAATCACGGTTATCCGCCATAAAGGACGCAAACAACGCCACAAAGCAGAAATACACGCCAATTCCCCCGCCGCAGAGTAAAAGCACCCGTGATACCGCATAAATACTGGCTTTGATGGTGATGCTTTCGGCTACTTCCTTGACTGCCTTCGTTTTCACCAAATCGTGCAGTAATTCCCTCTTTAACCGTTCCACTTCCTGCCATTCGGTAGGAGTCAGGGGAGCATCTTCCTTTAATGGGTAATTGGCAGTATTACCCCCCCGTGTTTCCTCTTCTTCTGAAAACATGATGCAGCATTTCCTAATACTAGAATGTAGAAGGAATAAGATATATGCTTATCCCCTATCCCCTGTTTCTTCTAATTAAATATCCCCCTTACCTCGCGCCAAAATCTCTTTATGGGATTGGTAATATAGTGTTTCTCAGGGATAAGAGAAGCATCGCTTTCTGAACCATGCTGAAGCCAATGCAGCATCCTTTGTTTGGACAGTTCCCTATCGGCTTGTAATTGCTTCAGGTAAGGAGCATTACTGATAGATTCCTGCCCGGCTATGGCATCTACTTCCCGCACATGGGCATCTACCCAGGCTTTAAGCTCAATCACGTCCATTACATCGTTATGGCGTTCTTCTTCCGCCCTTAAATCTGCAAACAGCTTGGTTTTATATTCCTCCAGTTTGTTCTGGTATTTCGTATTAGCCAGGCTTAAATCAGTACCCACTTTATCAATGGCAAGCGAGCTATCACCCCCCGCTTTATAGATAGCAGCAAGTGCCGTATTATATTCCTTGATGCCTTCAATATAATTGAGGGCATTTTGTTGAATAACTGGCATGGCAAGCGAAAGCCGCTCTCCCACCTGCCCCATATCAGAAATCTGTTTACAGGCTTTTTCATCACCAAGGGCAGCCTTCACAATAAGCGCATTATTGATGGCAAAATGCTTCGCGGTCGCTTTTTTAACCTGTTTTCCGAAGCTGGAAACATGATCCTTAACGTATCTGGATGTAGTTTTACTCATTGCCAATCTTCCTGATAGTGTCAATGGTGGAATTATCGGGCGGGATGAAGTGAATCAGGGTGAGGGTGGGAACTATCCAAAGGAGGTTAGCAACCACCGTCACTATAATTTTGGTGGAAAGGCTTAAACGGGAACCTTGAGGCGTAGCAGGAGCGTGCCCGTTATCTTTTTTTGCTCGCGTTCCACTGTATGAAGATTGTCGGTAAACGCATGAATGCCATCGTTTAGTTGCTGGTGGATAGCATGGTTTTTTACCGCGACCCGCTCCGTCACACGCTCCAGCATGGAATCCACCTGGCTTGCTTCCTGTGAGTGCTGGTAGTCTATATAAGCAATCAGCGCATTTTCTATCGCTGCAAGGGTCTCGGAGAAGCTGTGACCGCTCGCGTCAATCTGGCTGGCAATCCCATCAATCTGGCTCTCCGCAAGCTGTATACCCATTGTCTGCGCTTTAAAACCCACCATCCCACGCACTTCGGCATTGACCGTCAGGGCGTTTTCCCCTGCCGTTTCAAAGGACACAGGATTTTCTGCCAGAACCTTATCCTCTATAGCCTCTGAAACGGTTGTAACAGGCGTAATTGCAGTTTTTTCCTCTACCGCAACAATGGACTGCGCCACCTCTAGAAAATAATACTTTACCGCTTCTATCTGATCAGAAGTTGGATTATTTATATCCATATTCTGCTGCTCCATATAGTGCTTAATTTCCTTCCTGGAAACACTTACCTTGTGCTGTAAGGACGATTGAATGCGTTTGATATAGTCGGTCATTTCCCTTTCTCCTTATGCGGTTTACAGAGGATTTAAAATAGTCCAGACCTTCTCTTTTTTGTCGCTCTCTGAAAGGTTCGGATCATTGATAACCTCTACCAGTTTCTTCCCTGCTTCCACCTCGGCCTTCGTATAATGCACAGGTGGGATAAACTGAATATGGGGATTATCCTTGTCCTGCCTGTCGCTCGTCGTAAATGGTTCCCGCATAGTCTTACCTCACGCCGATTGAACCTCTATCGTTTCCACTTCAAACTGAAAGGAACCCGTGCCATATTTATGGCGATAGGTATACGCCCGCAAGTAAATCGGGTGTAATTCCCTGGCAGTGTAATAGCGCAACTGATTAAACCGGAAGCCCCTTACATCCTTTGGAATATCGCGGAACCAGCGGATAATCGTGACATTGGAACATTTAAAACCTGCAATCTTTTTCAGTTCTGTGAAAACATCCGCGCCTTTATAGGTTGTATTGTGTTGAAGATTGCTGGTTTTTAAATACCCCTCAAGAAGCTGGGTTAAAGGCAATTTGGATGCCCGGAATGTGGTTTTTAAGGAAGCGGCCAGCTTGAGGGAATCGGTGGTTATATCCAGTGCGTTATCCCGCAAAGCCTCCTTGATACGATACCAGGTAGCAGGCGAAACAGAGTGCCCCAGATACTCCTCATATACCTGCTTTAGCCAGTTATTCCTGGTGTATTTCATGGGCATAATGCAGTTATTTCCTAACTCTCTCTATTACTGTAGCAGATACATACTTCTTGTAGCAGCTACATACAGCTATAAGTTATTGAGATTGTTAATAGGTTTGCAGAGAAACGGCTATTTCACTTATAAGGCAGGCGAAGCGCCATACAAAATTATGTGCGAACTTTTTTAGGGGATAATAGTAGCTGACAAAGCCTGCTCCCGCCAGCTACATACCATGCCCGATAGATATAAAGGTAAAAAGATGAGTATTGTACTTCCGCAAGAAGTATTTGAAATTGTAGAGAAACTGGCTACCGACCAGGACAGGAGCAACAGCTATATCATTGTGCAGCTTGTCAAGCAGGCGCTCAAAGCCGGGGGGCATGAGGTATAAGAGGGGTTGCAGGCTTTTCTATCACATCAGTCACTTTATCACGCCCAAACCGTCTGTAATAAACGAAAAGACAAGGCTTCTGAGGCGTGTAACATACTGCATGAAACACAAAGCCTGTAGCGGGTGCAGGGGTCTTATAGAGACAGTTACAGCGTAATACACCCCGTTACAGTGAGAGCATCTTATGCGAGAGTAAAAAGGCATAATCCTCTCGGATTCTGTACTAAGGCGAAAGTTGCAGACAGAATGCAGCACAGGCAGGCAAAGGCTTCCCCCAGTTTCTATCATGCGTGGGTACTTTGCAGCAGCACGGGTTTAACCCCCGAAAAACAGGGTTTTTAGCCAGGAAGATAGTGGATAGAAGAAAAAGAAACACGGGGGGATTCCTGGCTAATCCCCCCGTGTTTCTTTTTGTTTATTAAAAGCTGCTAAAAAACTCCCGGTTATTTTTATTTCGGGTTAATCGGTTGCGATTTAACACAATAGTGTATAAGACCTGTCTCCCTATTGATTCATCAACGTAAACCCTGAAAGTTGCAAAGTGATACAGGAAACCAAACCGCCACGCATTGCGCCTGGCATAATAGCAGCCCCAAAAATCAGACAGATTTACTGGTGTGAATTTTGGAAAGATGCAATCCACCCTGAAATGTGGAAAAGAAGACCTGTAATTATAGTTTCTTATAAACATAATTTACATGGGCATTGCACTGTAATACCAACATCAAGTAAACCGCAGGATGATAATGAATGGGCTTATAAATTATCGTTAGAAATTGAAGATAATGGAGTTAACTCCTGGGCTATTTGTAACCATCCTTATACTGTTTCAATTAGTCGCTTGATGAAATTTAAAGGTGAAATACCCTTATTACCAAAAGAAGATTTTAATCAGATATTGGATAAACTTATGAAATGGCTGCCCAAGCCTTTTTAGCTTGACTAACTATTATTTTTTGATACAGTATATGTGTATACGGCACTTGATTAAGTTTGAGTTGTCCGCTGCCCCTAAGTAAAATTAGGGGAATGAATTGCCAGGGGGACTAATCATTAGTCCCCCTTGGTTTTTTACAGGGTTATAATTCCTGTTTTATTCTCTTTATTCTCCTTTTTTTATTAGCTATTCCCCTAAATATTTGTAAATAACTTATAAATAACTGCAAGTTAATGTAATTTTTAGCTTATGCAATGCCGAACCAGGCAGCGAAAAGCATAGCTACATTAAACAGGAACTATTACAATGGTTGCATAAGTAGCAGGTAGTAGCAGCTACATATCAAAGTGAGGGGAACGAAGTGAAAGAAGCAGAACACGCCGCGTTTGAAATGGTGGATCTGTTCGCCTCCGTGGGCGCAGACCGTTTTGATGTGACCCTCACCAACCTTCAAGGTGAAAAAATCCGCTACCGCCCGAACCTGGAGACCCAGGATGTGCGCGGTAAAATCCCTAAATCCCTGGAGCTTGCGGAGGAACAGCAGCAGAACATTATCATCCGCCCCCGCGTTTCGGATAAAGCCACGTTCTTTGTGCAACTGGATGACCTGAACGATACCCAGATCCTGAAAGTGCAGCCAGCCGCACTCCTTACGATTGAAACCAGTCCGGGGAATTTCCAGGCATGGATAGCGATCGCTTCCAGTCAGGCAATCACCGAAAAAGAGATAGGCAGCGCCCTACGCAGAACCACGGGAGCCGATATAAGCGCAAGCGGAGCCACCCGCCTTGCCGGAAGCCGGAATTACAAGGAAAAATACGCGCCCGATTATCCCACAATTACGATTAGCCACAGCAGCCCCACCCTGGTAATGACCACACAGCAGCTTCAAGCAATGGGTTTGCTGACGATTCCATCGCGCGTAGTGTCCAGACCCTTACTTCGTAACGAATGGACAGAGAAAAAGCCTAAACGCTTCCCCGACTATGACCGCTGCCTGCAAAACGCCCCCACTAATACGAAGGGAGATGGACAGGATACCAGCAGGGCGGATTATACCTGGTGCATGATTGCAATTGACTGGGGCTGGAGCGTGGAAGAAACCGCCGCCCAACTCCTGAGAGAGCGCACCGACGACAGGAAACGCCACCGTAACACCCAGAGATACGCGGAAGCAACCGCCCGCAGTGCCGCAAATGGCGTAGAGCGCAACCGTTCGCAGGGAAGATAATTGTAAACTCCCAAACCTGCTTTATAGATGAAGCATAGGCTCTTGTTTGCCTCCAAGCACCCGCACAATTAAAATGCCCTCTTCCTTTGGCTGATAGTAGATGGCATGGGAGCGGTATTCATAACGCTGTAGTCCTGGTGCAATAAAGCTATAATTGCTTCCCCAGCTTTGATGTTCTGCCAATAACTCAAAACAATTATCTAGCCCTGAAATATACTCTTGCGCTATGCGTAAGCCAAAGTTCAAAATGGAATATTCGTAGATATTCTCAATATCACTCTCCGCTTTATTAGTGAGTTGATAGGTTGCCATTCTGCTTAAACCTATCTTCTACCCGTTTCATAATATCTTTTACCGTAGATGTACTTACATCACTGTCTAACCCTTCCTGAATAAGAGCAAACAAGTCGTGTTCTGCCTGTCGTTTATCCTGGTCACGGCGAATTAAATCACGAAAATACTCACTATCGTTGCCATAGCGTCCGCTCGCAATTTGAGCCTTAACCCATTCATCCATTGCATCAGGGATAGTAATGGTCTTACGCATCATAGACATTACCGTTACTCCTTTGTCTTAAACATGAGTATGCTTATAGTGTGATTATTATCATACTATAAGCAAACGTATAAAGAAAGCGAAATGCTTCCAAAGCGCTCCAGCGAAGCAACAGTCTGATAAATCGCACACATCTATATAAACAGTGCTTTTATAAAAATCGCTTTACGGTCAGGCATGACCGCTCTAGATATTTCCCCGTTCCTAGCGAGATTTGCTTTTTGAGCAAGCCGCTTTACGAGAAATATCTCTGGAGTATGTATGCAATCGTCTGATGCTGAAGAGTCTATTAAACCGATAGAGAGTAAATTGTATTCTATCGTTTTAACAGAAGATGAAAACCTAGCAATCGTAGAAGGGGCAGTAGAAGGAGCCATATTTACTGGCACTTCTGAAGAATGCCAAAATGAAATCCTGATGTCCCTGATGCTGGACTAACACCTATCAAGAAGGAGAAACACGGGGGGATAACCAATACCCCCCGTGTTTCCCCCTCACTGTTGAGTGCTGGAATAGAAAGAAAGCGGGCAGTTCAATCCGTTTTGTAGCAGTATTGTACATAAAACTTTGGGGATAAGGTATACTTCCTTCCGATAGTATTATTTGCAACACTGCCTTTGTTTTTGTCTGAAAATACTATCATAATTACCTGCTAACTTAAGGCTTAGATAAAGTATTATGAAACCTAAACAAGTTATTTCTTCTCTCCTTACCTCGGCAACGCTAGGGCAGTCGCTGAACCTTGCGGCATTCGCCACTGCGCCTGTTCTTACGGATAGTCATTCCACGGCAGATGCAACGCTGGTAGCGAATGCTTCCACGCCTCCTGCATTGCAGATTGTCGCAAAGGACGGCGATACAATAGGCGCAAAGGGCAAGGTGCGCGTTGGTGTAGGTGGTAACACCAATATTATAGATAAAAATGGCAGCATCGTGTATTTTGTTGACGGGGATGTTTTTCGTGACAAAACCCCTATCTTGGCAAAGGGTCAAATGATTGAGGGCTATAAAATCTGGGAAATCAAAGGCTATTACCTGTTTAAAAACGGCACGCTGGATATTTGCGCCGAACTGTATAACCCCCAGACCCGCGATCAAAAAACTATCGTGATGCGTAACAACGCTGTACTATTTGATTCCAAGGCAAGCGGACTGAGTGTAACCGCCTTCAATGCCACGCCGGCAGAAGAAAGCTATATACTCATTGCGAAAGATGCGAATTATAAAGACCGTTATCTGGTGAACAGTGAAGGCGCTTTGCTTACTGCCATGCCAAACTTGCCGCATCCAAAACCTTCACCTTATTTGCGTATTCTCCCTGGCGAGCCGCAGGAAGAGGAGGTAAAAAGGGTATTTCCTGAACTAGGCTTGGCCGGGGGTAGAAACTATGTCCGTGAAGTGCAGAAGTCCCAAAGTGGCGCTGAAGCAATCCTGGTAACTGCTGGTCTTGGCATTGGCCAAGGCTTTAAAGGAACCGCCATTATCAAGCGAGGTGGAAAGGCAGTGGAGAATCAAGCACCGAAGCAGAAACCACAAAAGATTTATGATATTTTTGTGGGCGGCTTGCTTGATGAGAGTGGTGGGCAGGCAGTAGAAGATGTTACAAATCGCATAAAAATAGATAATAGTTATAAAAATATCACAGTTAAGTATGCTACGCATACTGATTACAGTAAGATTAAAAACTACATAGCTGAAGCAAAATCCAATGGCGCAAGTGAAATCAATGTTATAGCGCATAGTTGGGGAAGCAACCAAGCAACTAATGCTGTTATAGATTCAAAAATACCAGTTACAAATCTTGTTTTAGTAGATCCGGTTGCCGATCTGCCTACTGCGGACGCACCCACTGGAGGACGTGATCGTGATAAACCAAAACAAGAAACTTGGGAAGAAAGAGTGAAAAAGCGTCTTGCTGCCGTAAGAAAAAATGTAACTGGTCTGGTTGTTGATATAAATGCAACGGGTGACAGCAAAAAGCTTAGTGATGGTAATGGTTATGCTTCTATCGGAGGAAAGTGGGGAACCATAGCAAAATCTGTACCAGGTGTAATATTAATTGAATCACCCACTCAACATGCATATTTTCCAGAAATGATAGGAGAAAAAGATAACGACAATAATGCTGTCACTAACGCAAGTGCCAGAGTAAATGGTAGGACAATATTTGACATTATAACCAATGGTTCTTATAACCATTCTAAAAATAGATAAAAGATAATTCTATGAAAACTATCAGCAAAATACCTCTATCAGTCTATATTTTTTTAAGTATGACACAGAGTACATATTTTGCTGAAGCAGCCAAATCAGAAGAGTATAATGGTGTCACTATAGAAAAGTTTGAAAAATATCAAAAAATATCAACGGGAAGTTTTTCACTAAACGTCCCGAAAGATTGGAGAATAGAGCCAGAAGATGCAGGGACGATTCTTGCTAAAAAGCAGGGAAGAAATTCTCCTTTTATGATTCTCTATTCTCACGAGCTTATTAAAAATGCTACAGATGAACAAATTCAGGATTTTAGGGAAAACCAGAAATCCAATAGATTAAAGGATAATTTGCCTTTTGATTTGCAAAAATTCCTTAAAGAAAGCATTTGGCATTCTGGAATAAAGACAGTGAAATTAGAACCTAATCTTACCAAACAAATGTTAGATGTTGAAGAATTAATTCCCAATGAAGAAGATACAAAACAAGTTCCAATTTGCACATTCTTCAGGCAGTATAATGCCTACAAAACTAATTTAAACTTAACGATAATATTTGAAGGCACATGCAAGGATACTCGCCCGGAGCTTGAAAAAATAGAGAACTCTTTTATTTGGAAGTATTAGAAATACGCAACGTCGTGGACAAGCTACCAGGCTAAATTTTAATGTCCCTGATGCTGAACTAAGCTACTAGGAGAAACACGGGAGTTAGCTGTAATAACCTCCCATGTTTTTCTTTTCTGTAGAATATTTATAGTATTTTTAATGGGGGTCTCTATTAGCCTTAAAAACTATAATCAACTAATCTTTATAAGTTAAAAGTTAGTAATGATAAGCTCGCGCCCTTTTTGCGCTGTGGCTTGCCTGTAGTTGTTCATTCCATATTGGCAATGATATTCACGAATACCGGCGAAGCCGAATAGCTGGCGGATCTCAGGGCTGTCATCATAGGTGATCAGCCATCGGTGCGGAGAGATGCGAGCATGATGGGCGAACTCCGCATGATTGAACGCAGTGTGAAGCTCGCCTTTGTGTCCATATAACTTTGAGGAGGTGGCGCTCAGGTAAGGTGGATCGAGATAGAGAAACACATTCTGCCCTGGCGCGTGGAGGAGTTGCTCATAGCCGCCGCAGGTGATGTCTACTCCCCCCATCAGTGCAGTAAGTGTGAGGAGTTTCTGAATGGAGGACTCGGTAAAGCGGTGCTGGAAGGCACTTTCAGAATAGCCTCCAGCTTCAACCACCCCTGAAAAAGTGATGCGGTTCAAGATGAAGAAACGCGCTGCCCGTTCTAGTAGGTCGGTTGTGTCAAAATTCCAGATAAGGTGCTGGTATAATTTAGTTCCAAACTTATGATTATGCCGCAGCGTCATAACCGCCTGAACCAGCCTGTCCGCGTTCTGCTGGACGCTTTGCCAAAAGCCGGCAATGTCCTGCTGGAGGTCATTCATCCAGTAACGCCCGATTTTTCCTGCGAACAGGGAACGCATCGCCAGAAACATTGATCCGCCGCCGATAAAAGGCTCGCGGTATTCTCTGATATCCACAGGAATATAGGGAAGCAGGATATCCAGCACTTTCGCCTTGCCGCCAGGATAGCGCAGCGGAGTTTTTACCTTGAAAACTTCCCTGCGCGTGGGACATTCCTGCATGAGAAGAAGAAATTCCTTTTGCAGTTCCTGCCGTCGCTGTTGCACAGTGGTGGGCGAGACCTTTAGCGCATTGGCAATTGAGCGGACGGAATCGCCTTCATAGAGACGCTGCATTACCTGACGGGTATTTCCTTCCCTCCATCCGTGATATCGGTATCTGCTCCTGAAATGCTGTCCGCAGTCCTTACATATTAGTTTCTGTGCGTTGTTAGTTGGGTGTGTTCCATTACGCTGCGTGTTGCTGTTACCGCAGAAAGGACAGGAATAAGAGCTTTTTGAGGACATGATACAAGACTGTTATAAGGGAAAGCACAGCTTTCTTGTAACAGAATGACTGATAATTACCAGTCATTCTGTTACAGTATTGCAGCATTCGTAGTCTCCAGTCCTTAACTAAGGGCTTCGCCCTCGCGCACCGCAAGGGCGCACCCCTAAAGGGTTTTGGCTCCCCCCACCCTTCGGGCGAGTACCCCCCAAAATTCTTGGCAAAGCCAAGAATGCTAACCCTTGCACCTTGCTACCCCACGTTCGCCACGCGGCAAGGGTTGTTGACGCATTCAACAACCCTAAAACCACTAAGGAGTAGCAACGATGGATACACAATCTCAAACCCTTTCTATCAGAAGAAACACTATTATCAACGGCGATTGCTTGAACGTTATGCCGGAACTGCCCAGCCGCAGCATCCATTTTATACTGACTGATCCACCTTATCTCATCAACTATAAATCACGGGACGGACGGAAAGTGCCTAATGATAATAACGATACCTGGTTAAAGCCTGCGTTTGCCCAGATGTACCGTGTGTTGAAGCATAATAGCTTCTGCGTCAGTTTTTATGGCTACCGCCACGCGGATAAATTCATTGATGCTTACCGCAGCGCAGGTTTCCGCGTCATAGGGCATTTCGCCTTTCCCAAACGTTATACGTCCTCCAAAGGCTTTATACGCGCCCAGCATGAATGCGCTCATTTATTGGCGAAAGGCAGCCCCAAGCAGCCTGATTATACCATTGGTGATGTGATTGACTGGACATATAGCGGTAATAAACTGCACCCGACGCAAAAGCCTGTTTCCGTATTACAGCCGCTGATTGATACCTTCTGCCCGCCGAACGGATTAGTATTAGACCCCTTCGCCGGATCAGGCTCAACCCTGCTTGCCGCCCGAATGCTGGGGCGGAGTTATCTGGGCATAGAGCTTGACCCTGGCTATCACGCGACGGCAGCCAAACGACTGGAGGTTATTGCCTGAATCACTTTTATTACACACAAGACCGGAGGCTGCACCCCGCAGCCTCCCAATAACACTGCGGCCAAAGGGTTTGCCACCCTTTGGATACCCGGCAACCTGTCCCGTGGCTTGCCACGGGGAAACCAAAGTATTTTTGCTTAATCCCTTGAAACCGTTTCTGTATCCGGCATAGGGTTTACGTCAACAAACTGCGATTTCCTGACGTAACCCTCTCCCACATGCCCTAACATGGACAGGGATGCCACCGCGCCCTTCACCTGTTCCGGTCTCACTTCCAGGTATTTCTGCAATTCCTCTAAATTCCTATGCCCTGAGACTTCCTGTATAATCCTAAGCGGGATACCCGCATTAGACATCTGGGTTAAGGCAGTCCGCCTGAAACTATGGGTACTCACCCCCTCAAACCCCATGCCCTCGCACGTCTCACGCAATACGCGAGAGGCGGATTCAGAATGAATATGCCCCCTGCCGTGCCTGCCGGGAAACAGAAACCCCTCACGGCTGTCAGGTGTGTACTTCACCAGCAGCCCCCTCAGTTCCTCAATCACCGGCACTGCCCTGGCTGCCAGTTTTCCCTTGGTGTTGTGCCTGCGAAAGATAATCTCACCCCGCACACGCATCCTTTTATCGTATACATCCAGGGTATTCAGGGTACAGGCTTCATTGATGCGGCAGGCGGTGTACAGGCACACACCGAACAAAGCGCGGTCACGGTCAGACTGAAATCCTTCATTGAAAAGGAACTGTATTTCTTCCTGCGTGAGGATTTTGGCTTTGCCGTGCCGGTTGATTTTCATAGCCCATAGAAAATATACCCTACTCAACAGGCTACAACAATGAGGGGCATAAAAATTTCCTGGCGGCGGGCAGCCAGTGCAACCAAACTTTTTACAGGTTAATAATACTTAAACTGCTGGTAGCCTGGGCTGTTACCAAAGGAGGAAGGAGAAAAGTAAAATTACGTGGCTTTTTGATTTTGGGAAGATTCTAAAAGTAACTGTAATTACCTTAATGATTGCGAAGACTGGCATTAGTACCAGATAGCATAATTATTTTTTCTTTATCTTCTTCATCAATGTTATTTAATATTTTTTTCATGAATTTAGTATTACTAATGAGGAAAGTCGCGCCAATTACTACGGAAAATACAGAAGCATATAAAACTATACTTTTAATTCCATCTTCCATCTGATATATGCTCCTTCTAAAAAAAGAGCCAACTTTATTAGCTGGCTCTTTTATCTAGTATAAATTTATTAGATTAAAACCAATGTTCAAGTAATAAAGTTCGTTCTACCGTTTAAAAAACCGTAGAACTTTCTTGACAGTAGCAGGGTCTTTCATAACTTTACCAAGGTATGTAATACTTTGTATTACATCTTTCCCGACAGAAAGAGTAGAAGCAGCAGTAGAAATCATGAGTTCATAATTTGTAGAACCATGATGTTCACTGGAATGAAGTCTTTCTGTATAACCTCCTTTTAGCGTCACTTCGTATTCATGATATTCCTTGCTACTCCAACTCCCAACAAGGTTGTTAAGGTCTACGGCGCTTTTAACCCTTGCTAAATCTTCGTTTAAAACCTCTCTTTGAGCAGAAGTGAAACTAGAGACCAATTTATCTATTTCTGTTTTTGATAAGGTAGCCAGATAATTAAGCCTCTTATCAGCATTTAAGCGAACATAATCGTTTCCATTCATGTTTTTGACGCTGAAATCACGTGGACAGTAGGTTAAGAAGGATATTATACGCGCACTATCTATTATTCCTTGCTTTTATTTCCGCTTCGGGGTCAATCGGCGCTCTTTCAATAATAATTTCATCAATGCACGGGAGCGTTCCATCATCTTCGCCTTTTGCAAATTCCCAAAAGGGAGGATGGTACTCACGAACCCACTCCACACTATTAGTAAAAAATCCATTAATCAAAGGGTTAAGATTGCGCCCGAACATTTTAATCTGCATGTGCGGGTAGATTAACCCGACAAAATCCGCCAGCCCTGTATGAGCGACATCGTAAAGCAGGTCATAACGCGGCATCAGAAGCATCTGTTTTGAGTATATCCTCAGCCGTAACAGTGGGTCAGTGGTGGGTGCGGAGAACGCCCGGTAGGGAATATTTTCCTCATCCCAGGGGAATTTCAAAACTTTATCATCACGCGAATCAGCAGTAACCTGTTTTGATTTCGCGGCTGCAATAATATCCTCCGTAATGCTCATACTTACCGCTCCCATTCTCTTGATTGCGACTGTGAATTACTATCCTTCTGTACAGACTGCCTGGCTTGCGCCGTTATCCTCTCTGTTTCCGATAACGGCTTGCTCGCTTGGTTGGAAGTAAAGCCGGTTCCCCTGGAAGTGTCAAATGAATTTTCAAGCTGCGCCTTTGAATTTGCTTGTGAAACCTCGCTCGTGGTCACGCCCTGGTTTTTAAGCGATTGCCCGATATTCTGGATATCCTGCAAGGTTGCTTTTGAGGAGGGTTGCGCCCCCGCTTCGGGTGCGTTCAGTTGCTCGCGCACGGGTTCGCTTAGGTTGCCGTTCGGGTTTTCCCACGAAGTGGAATCTTTTTTTAACGGAGCAGCGGACGGACTTACTTGGTGGGTATCGGTTTGTGAGGCACGGCGCACTACCGCATTAGCCATACTTGTCTGCCTCTCCGCCCGCAGCGTTGCGGCACTTTCTGCAACGCTGCTTTGCTCCTGGGTCTGGTGTATATTCGGTTTCGCCATAGCGCAAAGTTTTGAAACTAGATCAGTTGTAGCATTTTTCACGCAGATATGGTCTGCAACCCGCCTGCAATCTGGATGCAACCTATCTGCGTCCAGGATGGTTGCGTTTGCGTTCACAATGCAGGTATGGCGCAATCAGACTTCATGCAAGGTGAAGGAAAGATACCTGCAACATGCCCCCCGTGTTTCTCCTTTCCTTCTACATAACTTCACGAGCGACTAGCGAGTGCCTTCCCCTCTTAGACTTCGTTAGAAGGCTAAGAGCGCAATAAGGCATTGGTAAACCAATGCACGCAGGCTGCACCTGCGTTAATTATTGCGACGGATGAAATGCTGCACCCAATGAGGCGGAAAACCAGCCTGTAAGCTGTGTCTGGTTAAAGTAAAAAGAAGCAAAAACAATAGAAGAGAGTAAATAAAACCCAAATATCGCTGTATTCCTTGCTGTATCAGCCTTTACAGTTTTTTTGTATGTTAAATTTTTTTAACATGGATGTTAAAAATTTTGCACATGAATGTTAAATATAGTTTAACATTAGCGTAGATTATAAATTAACACGGGTGTCAGCTTAATGATGAATCTGAAAGTGGTAGGGGAAGAAGAGGACAGCCCGCGAAGGCAGAAAACGATTAAAAGGGTCAGGTCAGTCGCCAGAAGAACACGCCTTGTCGGTACTCAGGACATGATAAACGCTACTACCGGAGAGATAGTAGAGTGCAACATTGTCCAGATGGAGGAGAAAGATTTTAACTTTCAGAAATTGTGGCTGGGTCACATTCTGGAAGCGATTGACGAGATAGGCAACGCCAAAATGAAAGTGTTGATGTACCTGCTAAATAAACGCGATAAAGGAAACAACGCTGTCATACGAACCGCCGAAGGAATAGCCCATGATGTCGGGGTCAGCCGGCAAACCGTAGGAGAAACCCTCAAGATTCTGGAACAGCATGGCATCATTAAAAGGGTGACGGGTGCTGTCTATCTCAACCCCGATGTGATATTCAAGGGCGGGAAAGATAAACGCCTGAACGTTCTGCTGCAATACCGGGAACTTGACGACGATGACGAACAGGACGAACCTTTGCAGGAACAAGCCCACGAGATTAAACAGAAGAACACCCCTGAATACCTGAAAAAACGCAAAGCCAGACTGTTGGCGGAACTGGCAGAGCTTGAAGAATCATGAGGTCTTTCCACCGAATATGACCATTGCAGTTGCCCCCCGTGTTTCCCTGATATGAAAAGAAACACGGGGGCATATCAAGGTAGAACGGCTTATCGGCTGAAATCCCGTCCCTGCGTGTCCCTGGCTTTGACTCTTTCCTGAAAGGAGGTAGGTTGACGTGCGGCAAGGATGGCTTGCTCCCTTGCCCGTGCAATGGCATTTTCCGAGCGGTTGACCGCAGGAGCAGCCACATTGCTCTGCGCCTTCTGATGAGCATCCCGCGCCGCGATCGCAGAGCCTCGGTTTAACTGATAGCGGGTGCGGTATTTTTCGACGCTTTCCCAGTTTTTTGGACTGTTCCGGTTTCCTTGCTGTTGTTCCCAGTCCTGTTTTACCGTGCTGTAGCGTTCTGTCATAAGGTTATCTATATCCACGCGGCGGTTATGCTCTCCTACACGGGTTTTGACCCCCTGTTTTTCAAGGGCATTCGCCTGTTTCCCCTTATGGGCTTTCGGTTTAATCCCCTCCTGTTTTTCAGCGTCATAGCGGACATCGTTCACCCCTGCCTTTTCAAGGGCATCATTGACG
>NZ_NOLK01000071.1:0-38282 GCF_002245985.1 Nostoc sp. 'Peltigera membranacea cyanobiont' 232 | reverse complement strand
CAAAATTAGGTATTGTAGGGTGTGTTAGAACGAAGTTCGTAACGCACCATTGTCAAGGATTTGGCGCGTTACGCTGTCGCTAACGCACCCTACGTATCTGTTCAAAAATCAAATATGATTCGTATAGGACTAATATCTGATTTTTGAATAAAATTTCCGATTAAACCTTATAAAATTGGCTTTCCAGTCTCAAGATATTTTCAAAAATCAAATCCGAATCCTACTATTTGCCAAAAACAAGAAAGTTCAAATAATTATCTATCAAACCATTATGCAAATCTTCAATAATTGGAATGTAATTGCTAAGGGTTGGTATATTGCCTGTTCTAGTCATGAAATACCAAAAAGAACAGCAAAATCTGTAGACTTATGTGGCTATAAAATTGCCATTTTTAGAGGTGAAAATGGGCAAGTGCGGGCTTTGGATGCTTACTGCCCTCATTTGGGTACAGATTTAGGGATTGGAAAGGTTGATGGTAATTGGATTCGTTGTAAATTTCATCATTGGGCGTTTGATGAAACAGGTATTTGTCAAAATATACCCTGTCAATCAGAAATTCCTACTCAAGCTAAATTACAAGCTTATGCAACAGAGGAAAAGTATGGATTTATCTGGATTTATCCAGATACTAAAGCACCAGAAAAAGTGGCTGATTTCGATGAGCTAAATACTAAAGAAATTGTTACACAAGCTGATATTGCTTTTGAAAGAAGTTGCCATCATCATATTTGTATGATGAATGGGATTGATGCTCAACATTTAAAAACAATTCATCATTTAGATATCAAAATGGATCTGTCACTACATCGCAGCGACTTAGGCACGCAAATTGACTTTACAATGCGGGGACAATTTCCTCAAACTACCTTTAGAGAACAATTAGGTCAAAGATTTCTTGGTTCTACATATCAGTATTCAATGCGTTATGCTCATGGTTGCATTGGTTTATTAACAATAATGAAAGATGTCCGGCTTTTTCCCCCACTATATATGATATATGCTTATACTCCAATTGCCCCTGGAAGAACCAGAATTCAACCAATTTATGTAACTGAAAAACGTAAAGGTATTGTGGGATATCTGCTAAATCAGTTTTTGCTATTCTGTACTCGCTTGGCTTACTATATGCTCCGAGATGAAGATGGCAAGATTTACGACAATATTCGCTTTAATCCGAAGTTGCTCCTTAGTATCGATCAGCCATTAGCTCAATATATAGAGTATGTAAACCAGCTAAAACCGTCTCGATGGTCAAAAAATAGAGATATAGAATAGTAAGCTAATCGGCATTTAAGCTGCATAATATATGTCTGGCTGCTGGATTATCACTAACCAACAACAATTTTGTGGTTATTTAATCGTGGTTAGCGCTTAATGCAAAGGGACGCAAAGCTATACTCTGCGTCCCTCTGTGTAGAAATTACAAATTACGAATTAGCTACGGGTTTAACCTGACTCAGCAAACTGTGTAGTTTTTCGCCTTCAATGACTTCTGTTTCTAAGAGTTGAGTCGCTATCGCTTCTAGCAAGTCTCGATTCTGTCTGAGAATCTCTAGGGCTTGTTCGTGCGCTGTTTCCACAATTTCCTTGACTTCACTATCAATGGCTTTGGATGTGTCTTCACTCACCGCCCGCCGGGGATTAGCCCCACCATTACCCAAAAACATCGATTGTTGACCTTGTTGGTAAGCCAATGGCCCTAAGACTTTGCTCATCCCATAAGATGTTACCATCCGTTCTGCCAAGTCAGTTGCTCGTTGCAAATCGTTAGAAGCACCTGTTGTAATACTGTTAAACACAACCTCTTCGGCGGAACGTCCACCTAATAGAGTTGCAATTTGACCCCGCAATTCTGCTTCATTCATCAAAAAGCGGTCTTCAGTTGGTAATTGCAGAGTGTAGCCCAAAGCAGCCATCCCACGGGGAATAATCGAAATCTTTTCTACACGACCGTTTCCTGTGGTTAGCGCCCCGACCATTGCGTGACCAACTTCATGGTATGCAACAATCTTTTTCTCAGTCTCGTTCATCACCCGACTCTTTTTCTCTAAACCGGCGACTACCCGCTCAATTGCTTCAGCAAAGTCTTCTTGAGCAACGCTTTCACGTAGATTACGAGCAGCTAATAATGCGGCTTCATTGACCAAGTTTGCCAAATCTGCGCCAGCAAAACCAGGAGTCCGAGTAGCGATCGCTCTTAAATCTACATCATTTCCTAATTTTACCTTTTGAGCGTGAATCTTGAGAATTGCTTCCCGACCAGATAAATCAGGACGGTCTACCAGCACTTGGCGGTCAAAACGACCTGGACGCAGCAATGCGGAGTCAAGGCTTTCGGGGCGGTTGGTAGCAGCTAGTACAATCACTGTTGCATCCCCAGCCGCAAACCCGTCCATCTCCGTTAGTAACTGATTCAGGGTTTGTTCTCGCTCATCGTTACCACCGTAGAAACCGTTACTGCTACGAGATTTACCGATCGCATCTAATTCATCAATGAATATAATACAGGGAGCCTGTTTCTTTGCCTGCTCAAACAAATCCCGCACTCTGGAAGAACCGACACCGACAAACAATTCCACAAACTCGGAACCAGAGATGCTAAAAAATGGAACTCCAGCTTCTCCTGCTACGGCTTTTGCTAAAAGTGTCTTACCAGTACCAGGAGGCCCAACCAACAACACACCTTTGGGAATCCTCGCGCCAATTTGCGTAAAGCGTCCTGGAGTTTTGAGGAAATCCACAATTTCCACTAACTCAGTTTTCGCTTCTTCTACCCCAGCCACATCTGCAAAGGTAATTTTAGCTGATTCGCCTTCAACATAAACCTTAGCTTTACTCTTACCAATAGAAAGCGCACCTTGGGGGCCACCGCCACCACCACGAGACAGAAAGAATTGCCAAATCCCAATAAAAATCAGTGGTGGAATCACCCAACTTAACAGGGTTGTAATCCAAGTATTTTTGGGTGGAGGTGTAGCAGCAAACTCAACTCCCTTTTGTTCTAGCAGTTTGGGTAACTCTAAATCAAAGATTGGTGTAGTTACAAACACCTGTCCCGGCTCGGCATTTTCTGTTTTTAGTTCGTAGAGAATCTGGTTTTGACCAACAGAAACCCGATTGACTTCCCCTTCTTGCACTTGATGAATAAACAAGCTGTAAGGAACACCAGTCGGGCCAGAAGCAAATAAACCAGGCAAAAATAAATTTAACAGCAGGAATAGCCCTGATACTGCCAGTAATATATTAGCAACGATCCGAAACCGAGGTGATTTAGGTTGTTCTTTAATTGCCATAGATGTTGTTACCAATCCTTAAAATGAAAACTGTTGAGAATGTGACTTTGTAGAAAGTCCACTATTTACCATTCAAATAGTTGAAGCAACAGCTTATACTGTTTCCAACCAATCAAAAATTTGGGATAACTGATCCAGTGTTACCAGTCCATACTGCCAGAGGGTCATAGCCAGAAAGTTGGGAGTCTGCTCGCAATGTCGCAAAGCAAGAGAAATTGCTCCACCAGAAAGACCCAAATCTTCTTCTAAAAAATGCACCAATTTATCTGTAGCTTTCATCGCAATGTTAAATAATGTTAGTTAAGTCTTATTTCTGACAGAGCTTGACTTATGCGGTCTAAAGTCCAGACCGCATAAATAGTTTTCCTGTTTGTCTTGATTGTTAAGCATACTAAGGCTTCTCATAATTTCTCCCGTTTAGCAATGTTTGTTTGCAGCATTTTTTTATTTATGTAACTAAACTTAACAATTAAATTAATCTTTGGGAACTAACAAGCAAATACGGTTTACCGTACTCAAAGACTTAACACCACTGGAAATGAGAAAACTTTAATCAACAGAAGGCTGTTAGGGACTTCCAACAAATAGAATTACCCCACAAGAAGTAGTTGAGTATTTTTTATTTGGAAGTCCCTTAAAGAAGATGCAGAGATTGGGAAATGCAAAGATAAATCCCCATGTCTTTTTCTATACTTCCGTGTTATATTCCTTTCCCAGCAATGATTTATATCTTTTAGATACATACACGAGATGTGTAAGTAAGTCGGTGGAAATAAACCAGACTATCTTACGAAACGTAAATAGGCTTGAAACCCTTACTAGTGAAAAATGACAAAGGACAGCCCTAGCCAGTTATCTTTAATTACACCGCTCTACTTACAACGGGCTATTCAGTGGTGCAAAAACTTTACCATATATTCCCTTTGGATCTGCGACGCTGAATAGCGATATATACTCAATTTATCTTGAAGTTTTCCCAAATCAAAAATTAATACCCAACGCTTAAAATCAATGATTTTTATTCTCTAGCAATGACAATATCGTTAGATTTAATGACTGCATAAGCTTCTTTTCCCTCAGATAGTTCTAACTCTTCTGCGGAAGCTCTGGTGATAATTGAGGTTAATTCTACTTTATGAATAATCTCCAAAGTTACCTCACTATTAACTGCTCCATAAACAACTCGTTTAACAACACCTTTAAGAATATTGCGAGAGCTAACTTTTAGTGATTTTTTTTGAATACTACTTTTTATATCAGGCTTTTGAGTGTAGTAGATATCTTCCTGTTTTTCTTGCTGAGTTGGTGGCGATATTGGTGCTGGCGAATGCTGAGTGAGACTACGCACGAGTTCTCGCAGAATCTCAGTCTTGGTGCGTTGAGATTGTTCGCAGAACTCCTCTAGAATCTTCCGTTCATCCTCTGAAGTTTGAAATGTAACCCATCCTTGTTCTTTTCTTGGCATAATAATATTATCAGTTTTGGTTATCTTGGTAAAATTTTACCAAGTATTAATTCGATATGTCGTTTTAGTAATAACATTTTTTTTGCGATAAATTTCGGAATTTTTAGCGAAATTAATCAACTAATCCGATCCAGATAACTACATAAATATTTATTTTTTTATAGCTGCAAAATCTTTTGTTACTTGAAAACATCAAAGCGTCACTATACTTTATACTAACTAGGATGGTACGAGCTAAGTCTATGGTATTTGTTGAGATAGCGATGCCTAGATTGAGCTACGCCTATGCAAAGGTAATCTGGCAGAAAACCCTACAGGCGTAGGCGTAGCCCGTCGCAGACATCGCATGAGTGCCATAGAACGATCTAACATGAGTTCACAACCGGGGGATGAAACACCTAAAATCGCGTTCTCAAGACCTGCGGAGTTTATTTGAGAACAATATAACTATTGAATACGTGGCAGAACCCCTCAAAGCTATGCCAGCTGATGCAGAGGTGACAGAAGTGCTGCATTGGATGCAAGCACAAAATTTTGATGTTATCGGCGTTGAGACGGGAGATATTATAAGTGGTTATGTAGAACGCTCTAGTTTGATGCAAGGCAAAGAAGGCAAATGTAGCGACTATCAACGAGTGTTTCATCCCAAAGAACTAATAGCTATTTCTACCCCACTGATAAAGTTACTACCTATCCTACAACAAACTCCGCGATTGTTTGTTTTAGACTGCAATCAGGTAAGTGGGATTGTTACCTGTGGCGACTTGCAGAAAGCACCCGCGCGAATGCTACTCTTTGGCTTGGTAACGCTGCTAGAAATGAATCTACTGCGACTGGTGCGGATTTACTATCCCCAAGATTCTTGGCAAAAAGTCCTCAAACCTGAGCGTTTAGAAGTTGCTCAACGGCTATGGCGAGAAAGCCAAGAAAGAAACGAAGCTACCGATTTGTTAGATTATCTGCAATTCTGTGATAAACGAGAGTTGATTTTAAATCAGCCAGAACTTCTCGATCGACTCGGACTAAAATCCAAGCGGTTTGGCGAACGTTTCCTCAAATCTGCTGAACAGTTACGAAACCGATTAGCTCACGCTCAAAATTTAGTTACTGGTTCCTCTTGGACAGAGTTGATTTCTCTAGCAGAAGCGATGGAAAAACTGTTAATTCACTGTGAAGAAGTTGAGTAAAGTAGTCAGCTTTTATAACATTAAGCTTTAACGCGGCTTGTTGAGTGAATCGCTCACTTGAGTACCTGTATAATTGGGAACCCAACCTTCAGCGATCGCAAAATAGCGTACCGCTTTGCAATTTAACGATGCAGTCGGGCTGCACCAATGCTCAACGTCAGCAGGGATGTAGAGATAGTCTTGTGCCTGAACTAAAAGCTGGACTTGGCTGCCATCGGGTCGCACGAAGCCATAAATCATTTCTCCTACCAACACGTAGAAGGGTTCAGTCGCAGGATGAGTGTGGTAACGGCCATAAGTTGCTATCAAATGGCGAAGATTAAAGGAACCTGGATGTATATTTAGCAAGTCACACCAGATAGTGCCATTTTCTTGCTGAAGAAACTCAAAAACGCTGTTATGGAGTTCTACACAATAACGTTTCTCAGACTCAGTTAAAACGTCCTGGTCTAACAGATTGGGGAAGAGTAGCGATGTTCCTGGGTCGTAGTGTCTGAGTTGAACGCCAAGAGGCGCAAGTTCACGAGCTATTTCGCCTAAATCACTCTCAATCGTACCGTCGTCAAGTAGTAGGTTAGCCATGACAAAAAGACTAATTAACTGTTAAGAAGAGTATACTCTTTTTTGAAACAAAAAGCCACTATCCCGATTGACAAACCGGGGTTTTATTTTCCCATGATATCCTGTTAATTTGATTCACCTCCAATCCCCAATCCCCATCAACAAAAGAAATTTATCGCCAGAATGATGTTCATTGGTACCACTAGCATCTAAGCTAGTACGGGTGAACTATATGCAGCATAGAATGTCTGACTTAATTCTGTTTTGGCATCGGCGCGATTTACGCATTTCTGACAATACGGGACTGGCTGCGGCAAAACAGCAGAGTCCGAAGGTGGTGGGCGTGTTTTGCCTCGATCCGCACATTCTGGAACGGGATGATGTTGCTCCGGTGAGAGTAACTTATATGATTGGCTGTTTGCAGAAACTCCAAGAGCGATATGCTGAAGTTGGTAGCCAGTTATTAATACTCCACGCTAATCCTGTACAAGCAATACCAGCTTTAGCAGAGGCATTAAATGCCAAAGCTGTTTTTTGGAATTGGGATGTAGAACCTTATTCTCAAGAACGCGATCGCAATATTATAAATTCCCTCAAAGAAAAAGGCATTGAGTTTCTTAACCAAAACTGGGATCAAATCCTCAACTCCCCAGATGAGATCCGCACCGGTGGTAATAGTCCTTACACTGTTTACACACCCTTCTGGAAAAATTGGATTACCAAACCGAAAGCGAACCCAGTAGAAAAACTACAAAATGTTGAGGGGTTAACGGAAGCTGAACAGAAAACTGCAAAATTTGCAGGAGCGATCGCATTACCTTCAGCAAAAGATTTAGGGTTTATTTGGGATGAACCATTAATTATTGCACCGGGAGAAGCTGCGGCGCAAGAACGATTAGAAGAATTTACTTATAAAGCTATTATTGAATACCAAGAACAACGAAATTTCCCCGCAGTTGACGGCACATCGCAACTGAGTGCAGCTTTAAAATTTGGCGTAATTGGCATTCGCACCGTTTGGCAAGCCACTATAGAAGCACTAGAAAACAGCCGCAGTGAAGAAACAGCAGTTAATATTCGCACGTGGCAACAAGAATTAGCTTGGCGGGAATTTTATCAACACGCAATGTATAACTTCCCGGAATTAGCTGATGGTGCTTTTCGCGACACCTTTAAGAACTTTCCTTGGGAAACTAATGAAGAACATTTCCAAGCTTGGTGTGAAGGAAGAACTGGCTACCCCATTGTAGATGCAGCAATGCGCCAGTTAAACGAAAGCGGCTGGATGCACAACCGTTGTCGAATGATTGTTGCTAGTTTTCTCACCAAAGACTTACTAATTAATCCCCAATTGGGAGAAAAATACTTTATGCAGCACCTGATTGATGGTGATTTATCTGCTAATAATGGCGGTTGGCAATGGAGTGCTTCTAGCGGCATGGATCCCAAACCTGTGCGGATTTTCAATCCAGCTAGTCAAACACAAAAATTCGATCCAGAGGGGGAATATATTCGGCAATGGGTGTCAGAATTGCGGTCTGTAGATACAGAATATTTAGTTACTGGTAAAATTCCACCTTTAGAACGTCATGCTGTTGAATATCCTGATCCAATTGTGGATCATAAAATACAGCAACAGAAGTTTAAACAGCGTTATCAACAGCAAAAAAATATTAGTAGTGGTGAGTAAAATTGTAAGTTTTTTAATATTTAACTAAGTACGATATGGTAATACAATAGGAAGGTTATTACGTTCCATCTTATACCAATTATTTGTGAGCTTGCACAGAATATTGAAGACTAGAATCCTTATCTGGAAAGAGTTAAGAATACAGCTATTCTATGCATCTTCACATAAAATTGGTATTAAGTTAATAGTTGAAATACCACCACCAATGAGAAGGAGGGATACCAACAGGAATTTGATCCTGAGTGGGAATATAACACTCAATCTCATTTTTCGACTTGATAATTTGGTCGAGTTCTTCAAGATATTCAACTTCATAATAGTGAAAGGACTCTTCAAAGCAAGTATTTTTATATATTTCCTTGAGTACTTCAATGCAAGAACGCTTATAGCATACTACGAGCCATTCATCATCATAAAAGGTGAATAATAGCATTCTCTCTAGGTCTGCTATAAAAATCTCAATTTCTCTGGATATAAAAACTAATTTTGCTGCACTCTCGCTTAGATAACATTGAAATTCTACATCTGATTCAATTCCTGGTTCAGTTTTTATATCTGTGTATAGCTCCATGATTCTACTCATAAACTCCTTAAATTTACTTTTATATTCAAGATTTTCGTCACCTTTCTCTAGCGTTGTCAAAATTTCATTTAGTTTTTCAAATTTTTGGTAAAGACTGATTTGAACTCTTTGGGACATTCGAGTTTATGCTCTAAGCATGATTTATCTTATACAATCTGATAATAAAAGACATAATTATGGACACTTAAAGAATATTTCAATTATTTAACATTTAGAAAAAATAACTTAGATGAGTTGTTTTTTTCTCATTTCACAATTTAGCTTGCTGGAGTTCAACGAGTTACAAAGCTAATATGATGTTACGTCTTGACAGGTAAACGAGAAATCGTCCATAAGATGAGCAGAAAGATTAAGTAAATTGCGCCAACTAGCCCAAACTCAATCAAAGGAATATAGGTTACTTCATAAATTCTGCCCAAGCCGCGTTCAGTCAGTCCATAAACCGCCAGTACACTCATTAAAAAGGCTCCGTAGATAGTACGTTTAGTCCAGATACCCAGAGGTAAACCGTGAAGTTGAGTCAGCACGAGAATGCCAAGAAAACCAAAGAGAAATGTTGGCCACTTGCTTTGTCCTAGCATCAACGACACAATCACACTATGTAAAACCACCGTTATTTCCAAAAAGAATGTCCACCAACGGTTTGTATGAGCGCGGTTAAAGATCAACGACGATTGGAGCAGAAGCAAGAACATATAGAGAAAACCAATTAAGTGCCCCACAGTCGCTTCCATTGGATGATACCAGAAGGTGTAGATGGCGGCGAAGGAGAAAAAGTAGCCGTGGTACAGCTTGATAATTTGCAAAAACTGTTGATGGAATGGCACAGAATTGCCAAAAAACAAACCGCGTCGAGGCGTTTCTAAAATCAGTACGAACACCAGTAGGAGGACAACTGCACCTTGAGATGCCCAAATTGAAGTATCTTGAGCTAAAGCATCGTACCAAATATAGGTCTGGAGGAAGTGTAAAGCGATGAATGCACCGTTAATGGCAAGCATGAGGTAATTAATCGGGTGCAATGCTGATTTGTATTTCAACTGCGATCGCTGCGCCCACAAGATACACGCCCAGATGCTAAACTGATGCCCAAGGTACATACCCCAAGCCGTCGCTCGACTCCAAAAAGTCGGTTGAGGAAGCTTCCAATAGTACCAGTTTAATCCTTGGTCAGGAAGTTTGATGATACTTGCAGGAATGCTCCCACCGATCCAAATTGCATAGGTGAGGAGGATGCTTATAAAAATGCCTAAAAATAATACTCGGCGACCTGTCATATTAATTCGTAATTCGTAATTCGTAATTATTAATTCTTAATTAAGACCTTGTACGTCACGGCGGAAATAAGCCACCCATTTAAAATCGCTAGACATCCTACAAAATCAGCGTTCTTTCTTTTTACTTTTGCCTTGTTGTACTAGATTGTCAGGCGATACGCTCTGTCTTGACTTCATATACATTTTTAGTCACTCGAAAACTAAGAGTCAAAGCTACTAGCATTACTAAAGTTCCACTTAAAAAAGGAGCATAAATCCCAAATTTCATAAAACTAACTCCTGCCCACGTTGGCCCACCGATGCGTGCTAAGGCAGAGCAAGAACTGGCAATTCCTAATATTTGCCCTTGCTCTTCTGGGGCTGTCATCTGGGAAATTAGACTATTCAATATTGGTTGGCTAATACTAATTCCTAATGCCACAAGTGTAGTAGCGACCAACAACAAAATTAAGCTTTGTGAAAATCCAATTAGTAGTAATCCTAAACCTAACCCTAATATTCCCAAGATAAGTAACTTGATTTCACCAAAATGTTTCTTGAGGAATCCGATTAGTCCTCCTTGAATTATTGTGCTGACAATCCCCATGAAAGCAAAAAGATAACTAGTTTGTTGAGGGCCCCAGTTTAATTGCTGCTTAGACCATAAGGCCAATGTAGAGTCCATAGCTGCAACCGCAAAGGTTACTAAAAAGTAGATGCCTACGAGCACACAAAACTGTGGACGCTGCGACAGTTGTAGTAAGTTCAGCCGTCGCTGACGGTGGCGATGAACTTGGATTTTGGCTTTAGTTTCAGAATTTAGAGATTCTGGAAGTAACATCAAAGCACAAAGCAACGCTAATAAAGAAAATCCACCTGCAAACAAGGATGGTAGATGAAAGTTAGCGTTGTTCGGATCTGACCCAATCAGCAGACCTCCAATCGCTGGGCCGAGAATGAAGCCAAGACCAAAAGCGGCTCCGATTATGCCCATGCCACGAGCTCGATTAACTGGTGTGGTAATATCTGCGATGTACGCCTGAGCGGTACTAATATTTCCTGCCATAATCCCCGCAAGACTACGAGCCAGAAACAACATCCATAATGAATTGGCAAAGCCTAAGCCTGCGTATGCAATTACAGAACCAAATAGAGTCAGTAATAAAATTGGACGACGACCGTAGCGATCGCTAAATCTGCCCCATAATGGTGCAAATAAGAACTGCATTAAAGAATAAATCGCTACAAGCAGAGTGGCTTCACTCGGTTTTGCGCCGAATTGTTCAGCATACAAAGGCAGTATCGGTAGAATAATTCCGAAGCCCAGCAAGTCTATAAATACAGTCAAAAATAAGACAAATATAGGCCTGCTATTATTTTTGCTCTCCATAGTGCAATTCCCTTTTATAAAAAATATGTGTAACTTGGATTGGTTATATGCACAGCAGGGAATGCTCGATCGTAAAGATTCATTGAGTGCGATCGGCAATCAGTTCAAGCAAAATGCGTGAATTTGAGCGTGGTTGAGCGAAATAGCGTGAAACAAACCCATTATAAAAATTAAGCCAGTAATGCTACTAATAAAAGCAACTACGATCTCGTGCTTCCGTATAGCTTTTTGTATCTTAGCTTCTATGATGTGTTCTAGTTCTTTGTATGACATTGACTTTAATTAGATTAAAGATAAAAATTGTGTGGAACTTACTTCTGACAGAAGTTGGAGTATGTCTGAAACTTCAAACTTCTTCAATCATGAATTATTTCGACACCGTGGTAGTGTCAAAATAATTCCTAATTGATAATGAATGTTAGCGAATCTTGCAAACGTCATTATCAATTACAATCAGTGTTAGGTGATTTCCGGAAAATAAATTACCCGATAAAGCAATTGAGTAGCTCTGATTCCCTACTGGGAAAAGGACTCTTTTAACTGACCCGGTAATTTATTATTCAGAAATATCCTTGGCTCTGGACTCATCACCGATAGCGATTCGAGAAAGCAAGTCCGCAACCCCTCCCTACGCGCAGCGTCTTGTATGGAGTGTCTTGCAGACCACCCAATCAGAGACTTTGGTGCGGGCTGCTAACCTCTTCAATTACTAATTTAGTAATTTTAGTAATTATTTGGCCAAGTGCGTTGACGTAGTTTCAAAACAGCACCTGAAACACCAAAAGCTAATATCGCCAAGGTGTAAGTTGATTCGGGAACTGCAAGAATGCTTACCTGATTGATGGCCAAGCCAAATTGGGGAGCAGAACTGCTAAAAACGAGTCGTGAGATGTTTGGAGTGTCGCTACGAATCCCCAAGAACACTGCCGAATTATCTAATGCTAAGGACGAAATATTTGGAACTGAAAAACTACCCAAAAGGTTATTGTTGCTATCAAAAGCGTTGATAAAAGTTTCAACTTTTAATTTACTAGTGTCTATAGCTATTTGAGTCCCAGCGCCAAGAACAGGCTGGGCAAAACTAATCGTCAAAGGCTCACCGTTTCCCTGAGTTCCAGGATCGGGAGTACCAGGAGGAAGAGGAATAAAACCTGTTGGATCTATACCTCCAAAGAGAATAAAATCGCCTGGAGCAAAGTTACTGCGAATTCCAGGGGAAGGTAAAGTTTGAAAGACAAACGGTGGAGTAACCCGAGGATTATTCGTTGGAGCTATATTTATATCCAACCCTAAACCACCTTGGGATGTTGCTGAAAAAGAGTTAGGTAAAAAGACAGAAAAATCAGGGGCAGAGGGATTGAATACTTTACCTAAACTTCCCCAATTAACTAGATCGTTTCCTCCTAAAACAGCGCGTTCAGTTACTAAGAATGTAGCTGCTTTAACTGGTAATGGAAGAACCGTTATTATAGCTGTAATTGCTGGTAAGTATTTAACAGATAATTTAAATAATTGATTTACCATAGAATACCACAAGGCTCACTCCTGAATTACTAAAAAAATAATATCATTAAAATGGAATAATTCAACACTCAGGATGAGGCAATGTATTGCTTTACTTGAGAGAGCTAAACTAACTACTGTGTTTAATGGTTATGTTGCAAAAACTTTTTGAGGACTGGCTATTAAAAGTTGATACAATTAATATTTTTACCAATCTAACATCATTTTTGCCACACAACTTTAGCATGGGTACAGACACAATTGCTCGTGTCTATACCATGCTGAATCTGTTGTTGATTGAGTACTAGACAGTAATTCCACAACAAACTTGAAAAAGCTTTAACTTGTTATGGAGTTGTAACTCGCAGTAACTTTAGACCAACTGAATAGTTAGATTGGATGAGGAATTTTGAATGAAGGCGAATTGATTTCCTAAGAAAGACAAGTCACCGCTCAATGAGTTGTAGGAGAAGTCACTAAGATTAGTAGTACCAAAGCCTGCTTTAGAAACTTGGATTACGTCGCTTTGACCAAAGTTGTAATCTGTAATGGTGTCAATACCATCATTAACACTGTTGAAAACAAACTTATCTGCACCAGAGCCACCAGTGAGAATGTCAGCACCTTGTCCACCGATGATGGTGTCATTACCGAAGCCACCGGAGATAGTGTCATTACCGGAGCCACCTTCTAATCGGTTATTTTGGCTATCACCAGTAATGCTGTCACCTGCATTTGTACCGATGAGATTATCAAAGTTAAGTACATTAAATGTTATTGTCCCCAAACTAGGAACGTTAAGGGCAGAGATAGTTTGTTCCTGTAAGTTAGCGGTGATAGATACACCAGCAACAGATTGTGAGGAATCTATGGTGTTATTGGCAACGCTAGCATCAGCAATAACTGTTTCTACTTTAAAAACTGTGTCTGTTCCGAAGCCACCAGCTTTAGTGATTTGTCCTACACCTGATAGGGTGATGGCTTTACCTAGCTTGCTGTAGTCTGCGGTATCAAAGCCATCTCCGCCATCGATGCTGTCGTTACCTTTACTGCCCTTGAAGGTATCATCGCCTGCACCACCTATCAAGGTGTCATTACCCAGTCCACCATCAATCAGGTCATTACCATCTCTACCATCAATCAGGTCATCACCAGCCAGACCAGTTAATTGGTTATTTTGGCCGTCACCCTTTATGCTGTCATTGTTAACAGTACCGATGACATTGGCAAAGTTGACTACATTAAATGTCAATGTTCCCAAACCAGGAACATTAAGAGCAGAGATAGTTTGGGCTTGTAGGTCAGCAATGGCAGCTACCCCAGACAAGGATTGAGACGCATCTATAGTGTTGTTAGCAACACTGGCATCAGCAATTACCTTATCTACTTTAAAGACTGTATCTGTTCCGAAACCGCCAGCTTTGGTAATTGTCCCTACACCTGAGAGGGTAATTTTTTTGCCTAAGCTGCTGTAGTCTACGGTATCAAAGCCATCTCCACCATCAATGCTGTCGTTACCGCGACTGCCCCTAAATGTGTCATTGCCACCATTGCCTGTTAATTTATTATTTTGGCTATCGCCAGTAATGCTGTCACCTGCATTTGTGCCGATGACATCATCAAAGTTAACTACAGTAAATGGCAATGTCCCCAAACCAGGAACATTATTGGCTGTCAAAGTTTGGCTTTGTAGGTTAACTGTGATAGATACACCAGCTAAAGATGCGGAAGCATCTATGGTGTTGTTGAGAACACTAGCATCGGCAATAATCTTTTCTACATTCAAGAGTTGGTCTTGTCCCAATCCACCAGCTTTGGTAACTGTTCCTACTCCTGAGAGGGTAATAGTTTGACCGAGTTTGCCGTAGTCTGCGGTATCTGTACCAACTCCACCATCAATGCTGTCATAACCCTGACCACCCTTAAAGGTGTCATCACCAGTACCACCTAACAACGTGTCATTGCCATCTCCACCATCAATTAGGTCGTTGCCACCCCTACCATCAATCAGGTCATTACCAGCAAGACCAGTTAATTGATTCTTTTGGCCGTCACCCTTTATGCTGTCATCATTAATTGTGCCGATAACGTTGTCAAAGTTGACTACATTAAATGTCAATGTTCCTAAACCAGGAACGTTCAGAGCAGAGATGGTTTGGGCTTCTAGGTCGGCAACAGCAGCTACCCCAGACAAAGATTGAGACGCATCTATAGTGTTGTTGGCAACTTTAGCATCAGCAACAACTTTGTCTACTTTCAAGAGTTGGTCTTGACCCAATCCACCAGCTTTAGTAACTGTCCCTACTCCTGAGAGGGTAATGGTTTGACCTAGTTTGCTATAGTCTGCGGTATCAAAGCCATCCCCACCGTCAATGCTGTCGTAACCCTGACCACCCTTAAATGTGTCATCACCAGTACCACCGAATAACGTGTCATTGCCATCTCCACCATCAATTAGGTCGTTACCACCTCTACCATCAATTACGTCATTACCAGCCAGACCAGTTAATTGGTTATTTTGGCTGTCGCCCTTAATGCTGTCATCATTAATTGTGCCGATAACGTTGTCAAAGTTAACTACATTAAATGTCAATGTCCCCAAACCAGGAACATTGAGAGCAGAGATGGTTTGGGCTTCTAGGTCGGCAACAGCAGCTACCCCAGACAAAGATTGAGACGCATCTATAGTGTTGTTGGCAACAGTAACATCAGCAACTACCGTTTCTACATTCAAGAGTTGGTCTTTGCCAAATCCGCCAGCTTTTGTGATTGTTCCTACACCTGACAGGGTGACGCTTTTGCCTAAGTTGCTGTAGTCTGCGGTATCAAAGCCATCTCCGCCATCAATGCTATCGTTACCTCGACCGCCCTTGAATGTATCATTGCCGCCATTACCTGCTAACGTATCGTCGCCTTCTCCACCATCAATGACATCATCGCCAAGACCTGCGGAGATATTGTCATTGCCTCCACGACCAAAAATCTGATCGTCACCACTAGTTCCCAACAAAAAGTCATTGTTAGGAGTACCCGTAATAATGGACATAATATATAACCTTGATAGTTTTGGATAGTTTGGCAGATCAAATTTATTTGATCGTTGTAATATTCGCATATTACAATGAGATGAATTATAAATTTATGATGAAATCACCATAAACATACTTAACCCTGTTTTATATCTCTGACAAAAGAAAAATATATAACAATTCAGGGTTTTAAAAAATGCGTTGTTTTGCCATACAAATCGAGAACCAATAAAATTAAGATTTAGGCATTGTATAGAACAATAGTCTTGTGAATCAACATCGATAGGTAGTTTCAGCCTTTCGTTGCTTCAGAAGCGTAGCCAATCCAGGTATCAACAAAAGGTAATCAATAAATCTAATTGGAAGCAGGAAAACCCATCTCTGGTTATATTGGTTTCTCTGTCAATGTATAAGTTACAAAAGTTTATCTTTTCAATAAAAGAAGAGATAATGCACACTACAGATAATATTATTTAATGAATAAAATATGTGTTTAATGTGAAGACAAAAACTGAGAAATTGCTTTAAAATCTTAGTTGGTGAGGGGATCGGTAAAAATATAGGAATAAATATAGTAAACAGATTAGATATTACACCTAACATAAGCAAGCAAGTTGTGAAGGCACAAAATAGTGGATGTATTGACATTTATTTTGTACTAATTGTGATATCATAAGTATTTATACTTTATTTGGGTAGAGCGATCGCTTGTCTTTGACACTTCCTTCCCCAAAAGGGTACGCCAACGTTTTGTAGTACAGCGATCGCACCCAGATGGAAATTACTGATATTTCAGCCTTGTTTGCATAATTTCGGATACATTACCGCAAATGCGCTGATATTTTATTTTCCCCTCTTCATAAATTCCGCAAAAACACCGTTACGCTATTCGTACTTGCGATCAAAACTTAGAGCATCCAGTTTATTAGGGCGTGTTTATGACCAACCCTGTAACGACGTTTATCCAAGTCAATCTGGAGATGGCTCTAGAGGTAGCTCAAGAATTGGAGCAAGCTCCATACACTCAACTCAGTGCCTATTGTTTGGAGATTTTACGGGAAATAGGATGTCCTGGTACTGAACTCCCAGTTAACTTACAAACTCGCGATCAGCAGCTAAACTTTATCACAGGCTTTGCATCTTATGCATTTGGGGAGGTACAAAATGTACAGAGCATTAATTGAAGATATCTTCTTTGAGCCAGAAGAGACAGAAGAAACTACTTTTCCCGCTACAGATAAAGATTTGTTGATTTTAACAGAAAAATTTTTAGCGTTTGAAATTCCTTCAAAGGTTTTCTTACAGGCTATAGCTATTGCTGATTACGATGGTGCAGCTGCTTTTCGCTACGTTGATAATTATTTGACTACTCTCAAAAATAAGAATAAACGTAAGCATAAGAAATTACTTGTCTTGGGTGCTTCGACTAAGTTCGATCGTAATTGACGTGCTTTTTTACAAGTGAACTAACAACTAATCCGATTTAGATAAGATAATTTACACTACCAATATAGAGACGTTACATTACAACGTCTCTACACACATTTGTCCCAGATGGGAATTAGAACTTATCTAGACGCATAGGGTTCTCCCAAAACAAACTTGTTCATAGCTTTTACCAGCTATATTCCAAGTGAATTCTGTTTCTACTAATTGTCTGCCGTTGTGAGACAATTGCGAACGCAGATGTGGACGATCGAATAGTTGACTAATAGCGGTGATGTACTCTGTCGGTTTATTCGCTCGCAACGCTCGTAATGGTTGACTAGCAACATTTACAGCTAATCCTTCTAAGCCGCGATCGCTAGCCACTATCGGTACACCAGCAGCCATTGCTTCTAAAGTTTTATTTTTAATCCCAAACCCAGTCCGCATAGGTACAACACAGATGGTAGATTTATGTAAATATTCAACCATCGAAGGCACACGCCCAATCACATTAACTCCTGGTTTTTTATCAAGTGCTAAAACTTCTGGTACTGGATGAGAACCAACAATATCAAAAGTTGTATTAGGATAAAGTTTTTGGATTTCTGGCAATACTTCGTTACTGAAAAAGCAGACAGCATCAATATTTGCCAAATTATCCATTGCACCAATAAAAATTAAGCGATGTCCACCCGGATCGGCGATCCGGGTGGGGAAAGAAACTAAATCTACGCCATTAGGAATAACACTAATTTCACTATTGGGGTTAAACTCTTGTAGTTGAATTTTATCTTCTTCTGTTGTCGCGACAATTGCCGAAAACTTAGCACAGTAGTTTTGCTCATAAAGTCGCAAAAGTGGGAGATTAATTTTGTCTCTAAGGGAATTTTCTGAAATGCTGGTTGCTAGTTGGTTACGACAGGTAGCATAAACAGAACTGTGAACATTAACTATGGTTTTTAGCTGTTTCTGAAAATGTGGCTGCACATAAATTTCATTGACGCTATGTTCGCAGGTAATTACATCACATTTCCCCGCTTCCACCCAGTTATCAATCCATGTTTGCATCTCTACTGAGTAGCGATTAAGTACGCTTGGCGGTGTGCCCTGTTGCAAAAATCTCCCAAATCGCTGTATTTTCTTCAATATTCCGGTGGTTCCCGAATCTGGCGGGCGTTCAAAAATGGCTAGACGATCGACACAATCGCGTAATCCTGCTACTTCTGCGTCTGTAACATCGCCCTCGCGTTGAGTCACTAGGGTAATAGTATGGCGTTGACTCAGATACTTAAGTAAATTAAATGTCCTGACTTGGGTTCCCCCGCGCGTTGGTGGGTAGGGAAAGGTGGAAGAGAGCATTAAAATGTTCATATAGGTGATAAATCAAATGTGATACATACACCATGACCTCATTGAAGGCTGTATGTCATCATTTGATTAGACAAAAAATGTAGAGACGTAACACTGCTACATCTCTATAAGGGTTCTGGATAATGCATATTTAATTCCATCAGATTCTAGTGAGGAAAGATCACAGCAGAATCAAACCCAGCCTGACACCCACAGCAACAGCCTCGGTGCGGCTAGAGACACTGAGCTTTTGAAAAATGGATGAGAGATGAAATTTGACGGTATGCTCAGAAATATGTAAGCGTTTAGCGATCGCTTTATTCCCTAACCCCGATCCCAGCATTCCTAAAACCTCTATCTCCCGTGGTGTCAAACTTTGTACGGGATTCGTTACCACTTTTTCCCGGATAGACAGTAATTCTACAGCATCCGGGTGCAGTACTACTAAACCAAAAGCGATCGCCTCCACAGCCGCGACAATTTCTAACTCTGTGCTAGTACTGGGCAATATCCCCCGAATACCAGAACGTAATGCCGTCTCTAAATCAATGCTGTCGAGTTCCTCAACAATGACGATCGTTCCTAATGGGTATTGCTTTTCTTGAATCAGCAGCAATTTTTCCCACACCGATTGTTGAAGATTGCTACTCAAATCTACCAACACTACATCTGGTGATAATTGCTCAATTTCCCTTACCAATACATCCAAATCGGATGCACTCCCCACAACCGTCAGCCGAGGATTGGTAGTCACCACAGCTGATAACCCTGCCCGCACTACAGGGGAAGTGGCAACTACCATCACTCGGATCATGTTGCCTCCACAGCAGTTTTTCCAGAATGCACCTCAAGGTAAATCACGAATTGCTGCTTACCGCGTAAGAGTTGTAGCGGCACAGATCCTTTACTGTCATGGAGATATTTGCTTAAATCATTCATGCTAGTGAATAATCGCCCCGCAACTCCAATTAAAATATCGCCAACTTGCACACCAGCAGTTTCCGCCGCACCACCAGGTAAAATTGACAATACTAGTAAACCCAAGCTACGCCTACTTAAAAGTACGGGTTGTAGTGTAACTCCTAGTTGCGGACGATTATTTCTCTGTAAAAAACGCTCAACAGTCTTGCTGGGAACTGCTACAGCTAAACCATTAACAATCATAGTGTTAATTCCCACGACTCGACCGAGACAGTCAGCAAGCGGCCCCCCAGAATTTCCAGGATACAATTGCAAATCAGCCATTACAGCCTGTGAATTATTTCCATAGATAATCCCTGTTGTCACAGCACCAGTTTCAGCAAAGGGATTACCCACCGCCAAAACTAATTCACCCACTCGCAGCGCTTCCGAATTGCCAATGGTTGCAGCAGTTAAATCAGTAGCGACAATTTTCAGGGCTGCTAAATCCTGCTGTGGATCGAATTGTGTTCGCACCGCATCAAATACCCTTCCGTCTGCCAATTCCACAGTTGCACGGTTGCTAGTTGCGACATGGGCATTAGTAATAATTAGTCCGTCAGATTGCCAAATTACACCAGAACCAACTCCCAGAGAGCCGCTTTTCACTTTCACAGTGTGTAGGCGTAGTTTATCAGCTACCTCTGTCAATTCAGCAGTGATGTTAGTTAATGTTGTGTTTGCCATGTTATACAATTTTCCCGCATGTCAAAGTAGAATCAATGGGCTGACAATAGTTTTTAGTCGGGTTGGGATAATTGAGACTGTTGCAAGATATTAGTCAACCCAACTTTGGAAAGAAAATTCTGACAGTTCCGAGTTCAGAAGCTCAACGTCCGAGCAAAAAGGTCGAAGTTCCGAGTTCAGAAGCTCAACGTTCGAGCAAAAAGGTCGAAGTTCCGAGTTCAGAAGCTCAACGTTCGAGCAAAAAGGTCAAAGTTCCGAGTTCAGAAGCTCAACGTTCGAGTAAAAAGGTCAAAGTTCCGAGTTCAGAAGCTCAACGTCCGAGTAAAAAGGTCAAAGTTCCGAGTTCAGAAGCTCAAATGAATAGAAAATTTAGATAAATCTGACACAGCTAGTAAAATCCATCCCAAATAGAGATTATTCTTCCTTAGTAGGTCGTTCGCCAACTGCGATCGCTAACTCAATTAACACTCCACCCCGGACAACTTGGACATTGACAGCTTTACCAATGCGATCGCTATTATTAAGCAGTGCTAGCACATCACCTGTATCGCCCACAGTTACGCCATCTAACGTTACCAAAACATCACCAAGTAGCACACCTGCATTTTCAGCAGGCCCGGAAGGCTCAACATTAACGACAATTACCCCAGTTGCAGAAGTTAAATTCAGAGAAGCTTTCAGGTTCTTTGGTAAACGTACAGGTTGCATTCCCACACCCAAGTAGCCTTTTGAAATGCGTCCTTTTGCTACTAATTGGTCAACCACGCGATCGACTGTAGCAGTAGGAATTGTCAGAGCAACGCCACGCCGCCCCGATGTATTCATCCCCACCACAAAACCAGCAGCATCTACCAGCGGCCCGCCTGCAAAACCAGAGTAAAGGGTGATATCTGGGCGGATGAATTGGTCAATATTTCCGCCACTCATACTTCGCCAAGCACCGCTAACCACGCTCACCGCACCCATCGCCGCCCTTAAATCACCTTCGCTACCTCTTGCCAGTCCTAGCACTAGATGACCGACTTTCAGCGTTTTGGCATCGCCAACTTTTGCTACAGGTGTTTCTACGTTTTCTAGTTTAAAAACAGCAATATCAGTGCTAGAGTCATGACCAATGAGTGTTACTGGTGCAGTGCTACCATTTGATAGAGTAACAGTGATGTCGTCATAGCGCTGGATCGACTCATCAGAGGTAACAATGATGCCATTCCGCCAGTGAATGCCACTTGGAGAGACACGAGTACCCGCATTAACTGCAACTACAGCACTCCCAGCTTGTTCTACGGTGTCAGCTAAACTGTTGGATAAAGCCAGTAATGAAGACATAAAGTTTTTCCGTAAACGTTCTTAGATATTCATATCGTGCCGTTTTCTACACACAGATGACATCGGAAAAATGGGGAGAATTCACCCTAGAAAAATGGCTAGGTTTATATAGCAATTCTGAATCAAACGCACAGAAACAACAGGAACGAGATCCCCGACTTCTTTAAGAAGTCGAGGATCTGCGGATTGCAACGATCGCAAATAAAATGACAGATAAACAAATGCACGCTCAATCAACAGAAATTAACCTGCTCACTCCATCTAAAGAATTAACTCTATATAACAAGAGAATTTTATTAACAGCACCGAGAAATTATGCTTACAGGTTATCTGAACAAGTCATCAAAAAAGGTGGTTTACCTGTTTTAATGCCTACTGTGGAAACCTGCTATTTATCCAACTACACTAAGTTAGATATTGCTCTAAACCAGATAGCCGATTTTGATTGGATTCTCTTCACAAGTAGAAATGGCATCACTGCATTTTTTCACCGGATGAATGATTTAAATATTCCTGTATCTGTAGTGCAAAAATGTCAATTATGTGCTTTGGGAAAAGACGCAGAAAGCTTATTGTCTTTTTGTGGCAAGGTTGATTTAATCCCAACAGAATCTAGCCCAGCCGGAATTGTGGCAGAATTAGCGAAACTTCCGCAAATTCACGAAAAAAAAGTGCTGATCCCTGCCCCAGAAGTTGTTGGTTTGCCTGAACCTGATATCGTACCCAATTTGATTACAGATTTGCAGAAATTAGGCATAGAAGTAACTCGCGTACCCACATATATCACGCAGGGCTTAGACAAAAGCATCTACGGTATTGAATTAAACTTAATGCGTCAAGGAATAATCGATGTCATCGCCTTTAGTAGTACAGCAGAAGTAGAAAGCTTTTTGACAATGGTCAACTCGCAAAGCGATTATGAGCGTTGCATTATTGCATGTTTTGGCCCTTATACAACTGCTAATGCGCGGAAGTTGGGTATGAATGTTTCCATCGTGTCCAGGGATTATAGTTCATTTGAGGGATTTGCAGAAGCGATCGCAACATTTTTGTCTCTATGATTTCAGTAGAGAGTTTTTGGCCCCACTAACCCCTTAAGAATCTAGAAGATTCTGTATTACCCCACTCCCCACTCTCTCTTTTTATCTACCACATTTAACTCTAGACTAGTAGCACATAAACCCGTAGGATCAACAATGTAGTTCACATTTAACTAGGGATTGTTACATGGCAACTTATAAAGTCACATTAAAGACTCCAGATGAAGAAAAAACAATTGAAGTTTCTGATGATGATTACATTCTAGAGATTGCTAACGAAGAAAATGAGATGGACTTGCCTTACTCCTGTAACGCAGGTTCTTGCTCAACCTGCGCCGGTAAGCTGATTTCAGGTACTGTTGACCAATCGGATCAAAACTTCTTAGACGACGAACAAATAGATGCAGGATGGGTTCTTACCTGCGTTGCCAAGCCCACTTCTGACTGTGTAATCCAAACCCATCAAGAAGATGAGCTTAACGGTTAAGTAAGAAAGGTGGATTTAAGAAAGAGCAAGTTTTGCCGGGTGCATTAGAACATTCGTTCTAGCGCACCTCAAATCTGAGGTAATGCCGGACTTTCGGCAAGAACACACTCTAGAAGATTTCAAATTTTGCACTTTCCTAAGAAAGCTTTATGGGCTAAGTAATTCACACTAAAAAGCGCTCCCTTTTGGAGAGCGCTTTTTATTTGGTTTAATCAATAGCTAGCAGATATGAGGAAATTAGCCAGATCGTGCTAGATTAACTTTGACGACTTTGTTCTTTTCTTCTTCAGCTTTGGGTAGCGTCAGGTTCAAGATGCCATCTTTATAATCTGCTGTGACGTTCGTATTTTGAATCCGGGCAGGTAAAGGAATTACACGTTGGAATTTACCGTAGTGGAATTCGCTCTTGATTACACCTTTATCTTCAAATTTCGCTTCAGACTTCCGTTCACCACTGAGGTACACAGAATTTTCTGTAACTTGCAAATCCAGGTCTTTAGCTTCAATCCCCGGAAGTTCTAGCTTTAGATGAATTACATCTTCAGTTTCTTTTAACTCAGCAGCAGAAATCCTAGATAAACCTCTCTCCAAAAATGCCGATGGCAAAGTATCTTCATCAAATAAACGATTGATTTGGCGTTGTATTGTGTTCAATTCTTGCCAGGGGTTCCAACGTACTAATGTCATATTTCTACCTCGTATAATCAGTATCTTTGCTGTTCAACTAATTGAGAATTTGTTTCCTTGTTTTCATAGTATTTAAAAATAAAAGTAGTGTGAATTCGGTTTTTATCACTTGATTGATGATGATTGCTGACCCAGAAGTATCACTATTATAAATGTGTGGTAATCTGAACTAGTAGGGTTCGGTAAATTCGAGTAAAAAGACTTGCAATCTAAAAATATATAATTATATGCGAACCAAGATATAGGACTAGTATTTGATTTTTGAAATCCCTGTAGGGTGCGTTAGCAATTAGAGTACGGCACCATCTCAAGCTTATGGTGCGTTACGACGTTCCGTCTAACACACCCTACAGATACTTATATTTTTTTAAAAATAAAATATGATTAATATAGGATTTTATAACTCATTGATATTGAGTATAAGTTCGATTTGTTAATCAAGTAGAAGAGATGGATTTCTCATAATTAAGGTATTTCCTTAATTAATAATATTAAAGAAGCCTGTTGTATTTTTTTGCTTTCATAGAGATAATAAAAGACTGTTAACAAAACCCTCACAAAAGATATGTCAAGTAGTTGGATCTACCTTATCGCCGCAATCCTTTTTGAGGTTTCAGGCACAACTTGTATGAAGCTATCAGAAGGATTTACTAAAATAGTCCCTTCAGTCTTAATATTTATTTTCTATGGACTTTGTTTTAGTTGTTTGACCCTTGCTCTCAAGAGAATTGAAGTAAGTGTGGCTTATTCCGTCTGGGCTGGATTAGGAACTGTTCTGATTGCGATGATTGGTATTATTTGGTTTCGGGAATCTGCCACACTTATCAAACTTTTGTCAATCGCCTTAATAATTGTGGGTGTAATTGGCATAAATGCAAGTAAATAATTGAAACATTTATGAATCCAAGAAACTATCTTTGGATTCATAAATAAATGTGTAGACATGCAATATAGAGGACATGATATTAGACATTGCCTCAAATAAAAAATACCTCGTCTATTTAAATACAAGTAAGTGGGTGTGAAAATTTATAACTATGTCATTGCGAACGGAGCGAAGCGAAGTGAAGCAATCACAAGAGTTTAGACAATTTTATATTTCGTTACATAGTTAGGTTTATTTGAGCCAACCTACTTAGACGAGGGACTCAAAATTTATTAAATCCAGCAGAACGACGATAAAGTAACCAGATAAATAACGGTGAACCCAGCAACGCGGTGACGGAACCTACTGGTAGTTCAACTGCTCCTAATCTAGAGAGTAAATCTGCAAAAGTTAGTAACCAAGCACCTGCAAGGGCAGAAAGTGGCAAAACAAAGCGATGATCTGTACCAACTATGAGGCGGACACCGTGAGGGACAACAAGACCAACAAATCCAATCAAGCCACTGATGCTGACTGCACCTGCGGCTAAGAGAGTGGCGACACCACCAATTAACAGGCGCGATCGCGTCAACGAAACCCCCAAACCCACAGCCAAATCATCTCCCAAAGCCAGCACATTAACCGATCGCGCCAGTAAACATCCCCCGATTAATGCAACAATAATGTAAGGGCCAGCCGTCGAAATTTCTTGCCAACCGCGTCCATTGAGACTACCAACCAGCCAACTCAGTGCAATTTGAATTTGACCGTCTTCAGCTAAAAGCAGTAATGTAGTTTGTACAGCGCCAAATAAAGAACTCACTGCCACTCCGCCTAAAATTAACCGCTCAACCGAAATTCCCGACCCCGCGCGACCGAGCAAAATAACGATCGCAGAAGTCAAAATTGCTCCTATCCACGCAGCTAAAGGAATTGCGATCGGGAATATTTGCCAGACAATCATCAGAATCACAACTAATCCAGCACCCGCAGAAATCCCCAGAATAAATGGATCGGCAAGACTATTACGTAACATTCCTTGCAGTAATGCTCCTGACATTCCCAAAGCTGCGCCAACAATGAGAGCCGCCGTAATGCGCGGGAGACGTAAATCCCAGAGAATTGTCTGTTTAACCGGATCGCCTTTGTGAAGTATGGCTTGCCAAAATTCCGACATACTTAAGGGTACTGCTCCTTGAGAAAGCGATAGCGCTAACGTTAGCACCAGTGCTGCACTAAGGAGTAAAACAGCCCAAAGTACGCGGTGTTCAGTAAAAATTGTCTTAAATGGTTTAGCCAAATTACGGTCTAGTCTTTTCATTAACTGTTATTCGTCCCTAACAAAGCTGCATTTACATATAGTTTTTCTTTGATCGGGGAGCCGGAGAGTAAAAATTTGAGCCTCAGAAGGTGGACGTTGAGCCTCAGAAGCTCAAATTTAAAATTTTAACTCCCTCGTCTCACCCTGCTCCCACGCATCTAATATCCTGACTTTTCACGTCATGTAGAAAAGCTAATGCTAAAGTTAACCCCTGAGCAAGCTTCCTTACTAGGGAATAGAAGCGACGTTTTCTAGATAAGAGTGAAAAGTCAGATATTGGAATGAGTGGAAAAAGAGATTGTGTCTAATCCTACCGCCAAGTAGAATCAATGCTCAGTTCACTTAGAACTAAGCTTGATAGATCGGCACAGGGATTAACCACGTCCCCAGTTGCGATCGCGCTCATAACGAAAGTTACGATCGCGAATGTCGCGAAGGTTATTATCGCGGTCATTGCGACGATTATAGTCGCGGTCATTGCGACGATTATAGTCGCGGTCATTGCGACGATTATAGTCGTGGTCATTGCGACGATTATTATCGCGGTCATTGCGGCGATTATAGTCGTGGTCATTGCGGCGATTATAGTCGCGGTCATTGCGGCGATTATAGTCGCGGTCATTGCGGCGATCGTTGTTACCAACATTGCGAAGGTCGTTCTGGCGGTCATAATCACCATTTCTGTAGTGACGACTATGACGTTCGTAGTTACCATCATCGTTGCGTTGATAGCTGTAGTTATCTAACTCAGCAAGATAAGACGCTGGTGTATTAGCCCCAGCTTTTGGAGAAATAGCTAAAGCTGATGCAGATGCTATCAAGCCAGCCAGCAAAATAGAGGTAAAGCGGTTCATAATGTTTAGTCAAAAATTATTGACATTAATTGATGCAAGTCCAGTCTGTTTAGGAAGAGCAGATTCCACAAGTCTTTAAATCTATGCTATCAGTCTTGAATAAATCGGAAAGTTTTCTTGGGTGCGGTGATTGAGAAAACTTTTGTTATATGTGATACTTTCTGACCTTCCAAATCCCATGAAAAGTGAAAATTAAAGTCAGTATTTGAACTGGATAAATCCACCTCTGAACTCCGTTAACGAGTCTTTGATAATTAAATACGTTACGATCGCACCTTTGCCAAAACCTACCAGCTAGACAAAACGCACACCAATTATAATTAGTGTGCGTCTGGGGTTATATTTTAGAAATTCTCAAGGTTAGATTTTAGAAATTCTCGAACTTAGCGATCGCATCTTTCATCTTATCCACCACCTCATCAACAGGGATAACTCTCAATTCCTCAGAGGTGCGGGTACGGATACTCAAGGTGTTGGTTTCCACTTCCTTCGCTCCTACCACAGCCATCACGGGTATTTTTTCTTTCTCTGCGTTGCGAATTTGTTTACCCAAGCGATCGCCACTGGTATCAACTTCTGCACGGATACCCAACCCTCTCATCTTCGCCACCACATCTTTAGCAAAGTCTAGCTGTGTATCACCCACTGGCAGTAATCTAGCTTGCACTGGCGCTAACCACAAAGGGAAATCGCCCGCATATTCTTCAATTAAGATCCCAATTAGCCGTTCCAGTGAACCAAAAGGCGCACGGTGAATCATCACTGGACGTTTGCGAACCCCATCTTCAGCGACGTATTCCAACTCAAAGCGTTCTGGCAAATTGTAATCTACTTGTACAGTTCCTAATTGCCACTCCCGATCTAGGGCATCACTAAAGATAAAATCAAGTTTGGGCCCATAAAATGCAGCTTCTCCAATCCCTTCAAAGTGTTCCATCCCCAAGGTTTCAACTGCACGGCGAATTGCACCTTCGGCTTTGTCCCAAACTTCATCTGAACCGATGTACTTATCACTAGCAGGATCGCGGAAACTGAGTCTAGCTTTAAAGTTCTTCAGTTGCAGACTATTAAACACCGACAAAATCAAATCCACTACACTGAGGAATTCGCTATCTAGCTGTTCTGGGGTGACGAACAGGTGAGAATCATCTACAGTAAAACCACGCACCCGCGTTAAACCGCCCAATTCGCCTGATTGTTCGTAACGGTAAACAGTACCAAATTCCGCCAGTCGCATCGGTAGTTCCCGATAAGAGCGTAACTCACTCTTATATATTTGGATATGGAAAGGGCAGTTCATCGGCTTCATCACGAAGCCCTGTTCCTGTGCAGCAGCTTCTTCGTTATCTGCCATTAAAGGGAACATATCTTCTTTATATTTCTGCCAATGTCCAGAGGTTTTAAATAAATCTACTCTGGCAATATGAGGTGTTACTACAGATAAATAACCCCGTTTTACCTGTTCTTGCTTGAGGAAGTCTTCTAAAGTACTCCGCAACAGAGTACCCTTTGGTGTCCACAAAGGTAAACCCGGCCCTACTAGATCGGAAAATATAAATAATCCCAGTTCTTTCCCAAGTTTCCGGTGATCTCGGCGTAGCGCTTCTTCTTTGCGTCGCTTATATTCAGCGAGTTGTTCTGGACTTTCCCAAGCGGTGGCGTAGATGCGCTGTAATTGGGCTTTAGTTTCATCCCCACGCCAATAAGCACCCGCAACACTTTCTAGTTCAATTGCTTTCGGGTTTAATTCGCTGGTATTTTCCAGATGAGGCCCCGCACACAAATCCCACCATTCATTCCCCAGGTGGTAAATCGTGATTGGTTCGTTTTTGATATCTGCCAAGATTTCTAGCTTGTAAGATTCCTTAATTTCCTGAATCCGACGTTCAGCCTCTTCTCGGCTGACTTCTTCCCGAATTACTGGCAATTTGCGATTGATAATCTTCACCATCTCTTTCTTGATGGCTTTAAGATCGTTTTCGCTAAATGGTTCTGGACTGTCGAAGTCGTAGTAAAAACCGTTTTCAATCCAAGGGCCGATTGTAACTTGCGCCTTGGGAAACAGCTTTTGTACCGCCATTGCCATTACATGGGAAGCAGTGTGGCGAATCTTTTTTAAGTTCTCCGATTCGCTGGTACGCGGTAAATAGATTTTTTCAACTTGTTCTGACTGTTGTGATTGATTTGATGAATTTGGCGACATTGGCTGCTGAACCGTTGGCGAGGTGATTACAAAAGGTGATTTATCTGAATCTGTAGGCTTACTCAACTATAACGACTTTGGTTTTTGCTTTTTTCAGCTTTATCTTCCAACTCCCGAATTAGTTTCTCGCCAGGGATAATTTTAATCAGTTAGCTGAGTGGTAAATTCATGATTCGAGGCGTAGGCATAGCCCGTCGTAGACATCGCTAAGTTATCTGATAAATTGCAACATCGATATATATAGATACTTACTAAAGGAACTGTACAAACCAAATAGCAAGACTATATAATAAAATCTGTGTTATTTGTTACATTTTGTTACGTTTTTCAAAATTATGAGATGAAAATAAATAAAAATAATATTAAGAAACGTAAATAACGTTAATATTAGTAAGAAAGTTGGAAATATCCTTCTCATTTATGTCAGACTCAAATTTACCAGGGACTGAGTTGCTGAAAACGGTTTTAGAACCTCTGCTAGAAGATTTTCAGCATTGGTTTATGCGATCGCGCCATTTACTCGAAACTGAGCAGTTATCATTTATGAGTGACCAAGAACAATCTGACTTGCTCTTACGTGTTAAACAAGCGCAAGATGAACTAAGTACGGCAAAGATGCTATTTACTGCTACCGATAAACAAGTCGGGATTGATATGGCAACATTAATGCCTTGGCATCAATTAGTAACTGAATGCTGGAATGTGGCAATGCGCTTTCGTCAAGGGCGTGAAGTCTAAATAGATGGGAGCATCTGTTAAATTTCCGCAGACTACTTACCAACATCTAACGACAAGACCCTAAATCAGTCATCACAGAGATAGTAAAAAAAGCTTAACAATTTCTTAACATTATTTAGATTAACAAAATAATGTATCCTATGTTACCGTAAGTGGAATAACGGTTGACAAATAGCTCCATATAGATGTAAGCGCATAAAAAGTGCTTAGAATGCTCGTCTTAACTGTAACTCACAGTATCGGCGAAACAAAGAATTACAAAATAAAGTTTTAAAAATTGCTGTTCTGGAGGAAAATCCAATGTTACATCTGCTTTACATTCTTGCTTTTACAATCCTTGCATTTATGGCTGTTGGCAACTTAATTCGTAACCTGATTATGTTCAGTTTCGATCGGGAGCGAACTTACCCAACAAATTCCTCGCCAATGAATAATCAAGGTAACTACGGTTATTATTCATCGAAGAAACGGTTTGTACCCCATCCAGAGTTATTAGATAGCGCGGGCAACTTAATTAAAGAGCCGCTTTTGGTAATGCGTTCGATTAACGTTGAAGATGCGCGTCAACATCTTGATGCACTTTATGAAGCATCCCCAGGACATAAAAGAGATAATTCTGAAGAAGCATAACGTAGAGACGCGATTAATCGCGTCTGTTAGCAGTTTGGGTGTATATGATTATTGTTTTTACATCCTTAACTTTTTTTAGCAAAAATTTATTACCATTTTTGAATTTGAGGCGATCGCATCGGTAGGCTGGTAAGTTAAAAGTTTTTACAACAAAGCTTATTGACAACGTAAATACATCTTGCCTAGATTATAAGGTATGGATGTTTTTTCGTGCTTAACGGTGTCACCTTCCTTTCGGCTCGGAAAGCGACGCGCAAGGAACGTGAATATTATGAAAGCTGAAGTATTAAAAAAGCGACTTGATAAAAGTCGTCCAATGACGACAATCACAATTCGCATTCCCGAAGATGTAATTGAGGATTTGAAGCGAGTAGCACCATTGTTAGGGTTTTCTGGTTATCAGCCATTAGTTCGTGCTTACATCGGACAAGGACTGAGAGTTGATCTTGAGCGACTTGAGGGTGATACTGTTTCTACATTAATTGAGAGCCTGAAACGGCATGGTGTAAGTGATGAAATAATTCGTGAAGCACTCAACGAAGTTAATGAGCGACCCAGCAACAGCTAATAATGGCAGCAGTATTCCTCTGTTATGATTAGCAGGAGTTACCTGCTTGTAGGTTACTAGCATAGAACAACCTGCGATCTATTATTTAGAAGTGCATTGACCAGATTTGAGTTCATAGTAGATGGGCCACCAGTATCACAACAGGCTCGTAAGCGTGGTAAAGGCAATCGGCTTCAAGCTTGGAAAAATACAGTGCGACAAGAAGCTGAAAAATATTGGTCTTCGGAACAAAAAACAGCTACTGGGTTGGTTATGCTCCAAATAACCTATTTCTATGATTCCGATCAAATGGATGTAGACAATATAGTGAAGCCTATTCAAGATGCAATTAAAGGATTAGCCTACGAGGATGATAAACAAGTAAGCGATCTCGTAGTTAGAAAGAGGAATTTGTCAGGTAACTTTAGAATAGAAAACATGACTCCGATATTGGCAGAAGGCTTTGCCCGTGGCAATGAGTTCTTACATATTGTCATAATTGATGCTCCTAACCAGGAGGTAGTTACTTGATGGCAAATTCAACCGCAAACTTAGAAAGAGAGCGATTACTGAAACTCGCAGAGGAGTACCGTGAAAAGGGTTACGAAGTTTTTTTTCATCCAAATATAGAAGACTTGCCTGACTTTCTTAATAATTATCGGCCCGACATGATAGTACGTCGGGGAGAAGAAAATGTAGTTATTGAAGTGAAGTCACGCTCCTCACTTAAATCTTCTTCTAATCAATACTTAGGTAATTTAGCTAAAGCAGTAGAAAAACATCCTGGTTGGAGATTTGAATTAGTAATGACCAACCCGGAGGATACAATGTATTCTCTGAAAGCAGAAGGTTCTCTTCAAGAACATGAAATAGAATCACAGTTGCAAGTAGCAAGGCAACTTACAACGCAACATCCAGAATCAGCTATCTTATATTCTTGGTCTTTGGTAGAAGCAACTTTGAGACTTATTGCCCAAAAGGAAGAGCTAAGTTTACAAAGATTTGATCCACTCTACTTAGTGAAGCAATTAGCAATTGAAGGTGTAATTTCAAAATCTGAGTATCAGTTACTAATGAATGCACTCCTATTACGTAATCCTATTGCTCATGGCTTCAAAACTACAGAACTTACGCAAAATTCTGTATATGAATTGATCGAGCTTACAGAGCAATTATTGAGAACTCTACACACTAGCGATGAAGCAAAATAACACTACGTTGGAGTGGATGGTAGCAAAAAGCCCTGTGCTGAATTTCAGGTTATGCTTAGAGCGATGTCTACGACGGGCTACGCCTACGCACCAATTATAAAATCGGGAGTAGATTGTTCACCACTCCCTACTTTCTCTATGCTTCGATAACTACTCGCAAATTGCCCCGTTTTTTGGCAACGCGACAAGCAGTCGTAGTCCCAGAACGCTCGAATTCTAAATCGAGGATGGTGGGGCCGACTCGCAAATTATGAAATGACAGGCGATTAATCGATTCTGGTAAAGCGGGGTCGATTATTCGCAAGCAGTTATTTTGAGCATCAGGTACTAAGTTGACCATCATTTGCAGCAGTTGAAAGACACTACCAGTAGCCCAAGCTTGAGGAGTGCAGGCAACTGGATACTGCACAGGGGCATTATCACCGTTCCGTTCGTAACCGCAGAATAGTTCTGGAGGACGTTGGTAAGGCTGCCGACTAGTCATATCGAATAAACCTTGGAAAAGTTCTAAGGCTTGATCGATCAGACCCAGCGATCGCAATCCCATTGCAATCAGAGCGTTATCATGGGGCCAAACCGAACCAGTGTGATAACCCATTGGATTGTAAGCGGGTGACAAACTACTCAGGGTACGAATGCCCCAACCATTAAACATATCTGGGGCTCGCAATCGTTCTGCTACACTATAGGCTCTTTCGTGGGTGAAAAGACCCAAATGCAGACAATGACCAGGATTTGAGGTAATACTGTCTACTGGTTTGCCATCTCCATCTAAAGCCAAGGCGCAGAAATCCTGGTCTTCCACCCAAAAATCTCGATTAAAACGAACCTTGAGACTTCTAGCCTCTTCTTGCCAACGATCTGCCAAATCAAGGCGCTTTTTCATCCTCGCTATTTCTGCAAGGCGCATTTTTGCAGCATAGACATAAGCTTGCACCTCACAAAGAGCAATTGGGCCGTTAGCTAATTCTCCCTTGTGGTCTACAATACAGTCACCAGAGTCTTTCCAACCTTGGTTAACCAGACCGCGTTTAGATTTACGGAAGTAGCTGAGGTAACTGGTTTGTTGGGTATTGCGATCGATCCACTCCATTGCTGCTAGAGCATTGGGCCAAAGTAGCTCTAAGAGTTCTTGATCGTGAGTCCAAGCATAATGTTCGGCATACAACATTAGCCACAGGGGAGTTGCATCAACAGTACCGTAGTATGGTGTATGGGGAATTTCTTGACAACGAGCCATTTCTCCCAAACGTAACTCGTGCAAAATCTTACCCGGTTCTTCTTCGCGCCATTCGTCGTCGAATTTACCTTGGTATGTCGCCAGTAATATCAGAGTCTCTTTGGCGATTTGCGAGTTTAACATCAGGGTTTGGGAAGCTGTAATCAGCGAATCCCGCCCAAATAGCGTAGAAAACCACGGCACTCCCGCCGAAACAGTCTTATGCTTACCAAAAGACTGGCGCAACAAATACATATCTTGCTCGGCCCGCTCAATCACTCGATTGAAGGTGCTTTTATCTGAGCTAATGCGGGTAATTTGCTGTACCCAGTTTTGCTCCTCCATCAACTCAGCAGCTTTCGCCTGTCCTAATGTAGTGGCGGCGCTTACGGTTGAACTAGATTGGTTATTTTTCAACATATTCACCCGATAACCCAGTTTTTGGGTTTCGTGAGAAGCCAACTCTAGCTGCCAAACCGCAGTGTAACCCTTGAAATAGTCTGGTTGCCGATGCTGGAATAAAATCCGAGATTCCATAACAGATCCATCCAAACCTTGATAGGCAAGTGTTAAGGATTCTTCCCTAAAAGTTGATGGGTCTTTGGGTACTGATGAAACGCCATCGACGACAGAAAATGTTCCTTCTTCCGTCGTCGGTTCTACTAGCCGTAAAAGCCTACCTCGTTTTTCTCTGTCATAACCCCGGACTTCAAACAAATCAACAAAATCTGCATCGAAGCTAAGGCTTAGTTCAAAATTGACAGTTGTTGTGCTGTAGTTAGATATCTCTATTTCTTCAAATAGTGCGCCATTGAGGACTATTTCTCGCCGAATTCCGATAGTTTCGGCTCTGAGGCGTTCGTCGATTCTGGGGTTAGTACACAAAGCTGAGAGGGAAAACCCTTTTTCGGCAGTACTACTGAGAAGTACAGGCGATCGCCCTTCAATTTGCAACTCCAAGCGATTCAGAAATCTTGTATCACAACAAAACAGTCCCATACTGGGATTGCCATCGTTGAGGGAACAGCCAGAAATATTCCCGATAGTATCTGTCACAAAAAATAAATCATCATCTTTAACCGTCAGTGTCGGTTGCGATCTTTCACTCACAACACAAGGCCACTCCGGGATAGGTAATTGTTCGGCAGGAATAAAAGTTTTTCCATCCAGGAAAATTTTTTCCGGGGTCATTAGCGTATCCGGTGTCATTAGCCAAAGTTCCGTGTACAGGTTGTAGATTTTTGTGGTATTTGGAGAAAAAATTCGCTCTCTAAAAACTTGTTTGAGCTATTCTAGCCAAAATAATTCTTATGTACTGCTGAAAAAATAGCAGCACTCAAATCCATAGAAGTAAATATTTATAAATTTATATTGTATAAGTCTAAACTGAATACAGGAAGCTGGGATTTTTAGATAATTCTCTAGTCGTTGAATTTTCTCAAGATCCGATATATATAATATACTCAGCGAAAATGCGAAATTTCCGCTTCTTATTGGGTAAAGATGAGTATTTCTTCCCTAAACTATTATATGATTTTGTCTTGAATATCTGTGGTGTTTAATTAGACAAATTTGCGATCGCTAATTGATTAATTTACTTTAATCAATAATTATGGATTTAATTATACGGCAGTAATGGTTTTTGGGTAAGAAAATTTATTTAGTTGGGATGAATCTCAAGTGGGCTATGTCTACGACGGTCTATGCCAACGCATGAAGTCTCAATCATCGGTGGTTATTTATGAAAACAAAGTTGAAAAAATACAATAATTAATTATCTTGGTACTTAGATTTGCCAGATTTTAGCTGTGCAAGCATATTTCCAAGTTAGTCAAGAATGTATATTGAGCGTAGTAGGTTGTCAATCAACAAATAAATTTGGTAACAAAATGTTGCGCCTGCTTGGGCGAAAAGCGCATTTTAGCGTTCTTTACATATTGCAACTCTCTATTTAACTTGAGAGTCCCTTGGAATTTGTACAATGCAGCTGTGACGTGGATCTGATTGAGGTTGAGCGTTTAACAATAATTCATGAGCATTTCGACTTCTGTGCTGAGCGATCTGCTAAAGTCCCTACCATACTTGCGGCCCCAGCTATATTTTAAGGCTTCACTAACGGCGCTCTCCCACGCGATGGAAGATCAAGTTTTGGCTGCGACTTTAGCCCAACCCCTTGTAATTGCTAGTTTTCAGCGAGAGCGATTCTACCGCCAAGAAGCTCATCGCTATCAGCGACTTGCCTTGCGAAGTAATCAAATATACGTATTATCTGCTCCAGAAACGGATTTTACCAACAGTTCGGAATACTACGAAAAGATCGCTTTTGAACCAAAGGACGGTTTAAGTCATGAGTGGCATTTGGTAGTGATTGCTGACAATTATGCGACTTGTCTCGTTTGTCGAGAAAGCCTTGGTTCTATTGCTAAAAACAAGCAACTACCAGAACTAAGCCCTAATCTGGATATAGATACAGCCCGAAGATTTGAGGGAGTTTGGACATCGGAAAGGGGAGTTAGCCTGAAAGCAGCCGAATTGCTGTTAGACAGGATTTTGGTTTACAGACCCGAACTGGCAAATAAAATTGAGGAGGCCCGTCAGAGGTTTGGCATCGGACAGCCGCGAAGCAACTCTGGAGCAGAACAGTTTAACGAATATGCTTGTGACATCGATACAGATCCCTTTGTGCAGCGCTTAGTAACTTATTTGCAAGCTAGTCAGTACAAATTGCACAAAGCCTACCGTTCCATTGCTGCCCAAGCACGAAAAGAACGATTAGTCAACTCAATTAGTACTGCGATTCGGCGATCGCTCGATCCTCATGAAGTTCTCCAAGTGGCGGCACAAGAATTAGGACAACACCTAGAAGCTTGTCGCTGTCTAATTTACCGCGCTCAAGCCACAGATAGCCAAGCCATCATTGAACACGAGTTTTTGAATCCTGGTATTTTATCGGTTCGTGGGCAAACTTGGGAATTAGAGAAAAATTCCCTCTTTCAGGACATTGTGCAACAAGGCGAGGGTGTTTGTATTAGCGATACACTAAATGACCCTCGGGTGAACAATTCCCCAGGACTTTCCTTGATTGCCAAAAAGTTTGCCATTCGTTCTTGGCTGATGGAACCAGTATTTTATCAGGGGCGATTATTGGGCATTGTGGAATTGCACTACTGCCGAATGCCACCGCACGAGTGCCAACCTGGGGAATTAGATTTGGTAGAAGCGATCGCCACCCAAGTAGGAGCAGCCCTGATCCAAGCGGAAGCCTACGCCAACCTAGAAGAACTGAACCAACAGCTAGAAGCCCTAGACCGCACTCGCAGTAACCTGATAGCCATCACTGGGCACGAACTGCGTACCCCCCTATCTACCATTCAAGTGTGCTTAGAAAGCCTCGCTAGTGAGCCAGATATGCCCTTGGAGTTGCAGCAGATTATGCTCAACACTGCGCTTTCTGACTCAGAACGGATGCGAAAATTGGTACAAGATTTCCTCACACTTTCCAATTTAGAAAGCGGTAGAGTGCAATGGCATCCAGAATCTCTCACTTTACAAGAGTGTGTGGATTTAGCACTCAGTCGCAATCGCCCCCGTTCCTCAACGGAAAAACCACCCAAAATCAAGACTCAAATTTCCGAAAACCTACCTTTGGTTAGGGCTGATGGTGATTGGCTAGTAGAGGTACTGGCAAAACTCATGGACAATGCTTGTAAATTTACGCCCTCTGAAGGAGAAATCACCATTAAAGCGATTTGCAACAGCCATCAAATGGTCGAGGTAACTGTGGCTGACACTGGACGCGGTATTGAGCCGAATCGTTTAGAAGTCGTTTTTGACCGCTTCTATCAGGAAGAGGGAGCGCTACGCCGCACCACTGGCGGAACTGGACTTGGTTTAGCTATTTGTCGTCAAATTGTTAATGGCTGGGGTGGAAAAATTTGGGCAGAGTCAACTGGCAAAGATCGGGGTAGCCAGTTTCACTTCACCATCCCGATTGTTCAGAATAGCCATGAGGAAAAGCGGGCAAAAGTCAAGAGTAAATAGGTATTAGTCCTTTGTCATTGAGCATGGGGCATTGGGCATTGGCTTTTAAAAAATGACAAATGACAAAGGACAAATGACTAAAACACTAAAAACTGTTACAGTCTATAACGCGATCACAACACGACCCTGGTTGCAATGTTAGGATTCCCTAAAAACGTTGAGAGAATCATCTTTATGGCAGAAACACTCTCTGGACAAACCCCACTATTTCCTGGCAGCACTGGTGGCTTGCTAAAGAAAGCAGAAGTGGAAGAAAAGTACGCTATCACTTGGACTAGCCCGAAAGAGCAGGTATTTGAATTACCTACAGGTGGTGCTGCTACTATGCGGAAAGGTGAAAACCTGCTGTATATAGCTCGTAAAGAATATGGCATCGCTTTGGGCGGTCAGCAACTCCGAAAACTCAAAATTACAGATTACAAAGTTTACCGGATTTTACCCAACGGAGAAACCACTTTACTTCACCCAGCTGATGGTGTGTTCCCCGAAAAAGTGAATGAAGGTCGTGAAAAAGTGCGTTATGTCCCACGCAGCATTGGGCAAAATCCCAATCCATCACAACTAAAGTTTAGTGGTAAAGCTACCCACGACGTATAGGGACTAGGGACTAGGGATTGGGGACTCGGGACTGGGAATTGGGACTGGGAATTGGGACTGGGAATTGGGACTAGAGACTAAAAAAGTTTTCTTAATACCCAACGATCCATACCAGATACCCTAAACCTATATC